>NZ_JBSFQI010000005.1:258027-287441 GCF_053588635.1 Gordonia sp. NPDC003425
CGCTCGACGCAGATCTGGACACGCTCGACGCAGATCTGGGCACGCTCGACCCAGATCTGGGCACGCTCGACCAGCGGGAGGCCTACCGCTGGTTGAGCTTGTCGAAACCACCACGTCCCACCCGATCAGGGGAGCACTACGATCGGTTGGACAGCACCAACGAGAGGCACGCGATGACAACCGCTGATCGACGCGGCGGACGACGTCGCCTGCTGGCCACCACCGCGGTCGCACTGGCGTTGGCCTCACCGGTCCTCGCGGCCTGCACCGAACAGTCCGCAGAACCTTCGTCCCCGCCGCCGTCGACCTCACGCATCGACCATCCCGTCGACCCTGAGTTGCTCAACCGGCTCGTCGAGGCCATCGAGGCAACCGGCGCCCCGGTCACTCACGAGCACGTCGCCACCCCCGAGCTGTGTCCCGCCGCGGGATGCGACACCGCGGTGGCCGCCGACCAACTGATCCTGATGCAGTTCCCCACCAGCGGCCGCGCGGAGTTGTACGCGGGTGCACACGCCGGTTCGTACCAGGTTCTCACCGTCGTGCTGTCGTTCCCCGCAGGTGTTGACACCGCGCAACAGCAGCGCTACATCGCGGCGCTGCAGTCGGTCGTCCGCTGACTCGGCCGGAAACGCAACCATTAGGATCGGCCGGTGAGCTGGCAGTCCCGGATGATCGACCGCGCCGAGGCATTAGCCGAGCGCACTCTCCGCCTGCCCGGCGCCGAACTCGGCCTGCGAATCATCCGTGAAGTCGTCCTCGCCAGCGTCACCGACCGCGCGATGACCCTGGCCGCCCAGGCCTTCACCTCGGTGCTGCCCATCCTCATCCTGCTCACCACCCTGCCGGGCAGCTCGATCGTGTCGAGGGCCATGACCGACCTCGGTCTCAACCGGGAGAGCCTCGGGATCGGCTCGGCCAATTCGGTGCCCACCACCGCTTTCGGCGTATTCGGTGCGCTCATGGTGATCGGTGGCGGCACGTCACTCGCCCGTGCGCTCGGCCGCATGTACGTCTATGCCTGGCAGGTCCGCAAGCTCCCGTGGCAGTCGTGGTGGCGGTGGGTGGTGGTCATCTTCGCGATCCCGACCGCCGCCGTCGCGCAGGGTCTGGTGATGGTGCTCGGCGGTGCCACGCTCAGCGGAGTGACCGTCGCCGGGTACGGCGTTCTCGGCGTGGTCTTGGTGACGCTCGCAACGCTGGTGATCTGGGGTGCGCTGTGGACCCTGGTCCCGAGACTGTTGGTGTCGTCGCAGGTGCCGATGCGATTGCTCGTGCTCAACGGTGCGCTCACCGGGATATTCGTGACGGCGTTGATCCTGGGCAGTGTCGTGGTGATGCCGCACAGTGTGCACGACACCGTCCACCACTTCGGGGGCCTCGGTGTCGTCTTCATCGCGATCAGCTGGTTGTTCTTCTACGCCGCGATCGTGGTGGTGTCGGCGATCGTGGTGAACACGGTGGTCACCGACGACGGCACCATCGGACGATGGGTCGCGCGGCGCACCGGACGTCCCACACCGTTCCCTGCACGGCCGAGCGCGTCGTCGCGGCTGATCGCTCCCCGCGACGACATCTAGGCCTCCAGCGCCCCGCGCGGTGCTCCGAACTCGCGGTCGGGGCCGAGTTTGGCGCGGCGGCCCGCGCGGTCCCCGGCTTGTCGGGCTCCCGCGGAGTAGCCGGCCGATGCGCTCGACGGACGCCAGGTGCCGCGCGCCTTGGATTCCGACCGGTAGAAGTCGGACACCTCGATCTCCTTGTTGCGCAGCGCAATAGCCGTCGACGCCGCGGGCGCATCACCGTCGGCCTCCGCGGTGAGCGCCTCGTTACGCGCGGCATCACGCGCCTGCGACAACCGCGCGCCGATGCGCTCGGCGAAGGCCGACTGGAAATTGAGCCGCGCGGTGATCGGAGCGAGGGGCTTGTGCTCCACCACGCGTCGGGTGCGCCAGCCGCTACCTTTGCGTACCACTCGCGCCGATGTCTCCGACCGATACTCACCCGACCGCAGGTACGCGTCGCTGGCCGCGACCATCTGCACCACGAGCGAGGTGTACAGCGCCTCACAGGTGTCGATGTCGGCGGCGTACCCGTAGGCGAGAACGAACGTCGAGTTGCCGGCGACGTCGACGGTCACGTCGTTGGCACGCGCGATAGCGACGAACAATTGCACGTAGGTGCGCAGCCCGCGCTTGCCCGATTCACCGATCGCGATCTGCCGGGAGACCGGAGTGGTGCGCTTCTTCGCGGCGGGATCGTGCGCGCGTGCCACCGCGAGGTCGATGGCCGACGCCGTCGCGAGCCGTTGGGCGGCCTGCATGAAGGTCTCGGTCTCGTGGGGGTTGTCGGTGTTCTCGGCCTGCCGCAGCAGCGCCGCGATCCGGGTCAGCAGCTTCTCGTCGCGCATACAGATCAGACTAGTGACGGCCCCCGACGGTTCCCTCGAACCTTCCACGGCCGCAGAAACCCCGAACACCGCGAGAAACACCGCGCGTGCGCAGTGTTTCTGACGACTTCTGGGGCTTCTGGAGCGTCGCCCCGACCTACAACCCGAACTTGCCCTGCATCTCCCGCAACGTCTCCGCCGACTCCATCAGCCCGGCGTGTTCGCTCTCCGACATCGCGATCTCCAGGCGCGTACCCGCACCGGATCGGTCCACCAGGGTGGGCAGCGACAGGCACACGTCGTCGAGTCCCTCGTAACCCTTGGCGACCGTCGCGATCGGCATCACGCGGTGCTCGTTGTTGAGCACGGCCTCGACGATGCGCGCGGTCGCCAGGCCGATCGCATAGTTGGTGGCGCCCTTGCCCTCGATGATCTTGTAGGCGGCGTGAACCACCTCGTGGTGGATGCGCTCACGCACCACCGCGTCGATCGGCGGCTGGCCGGGCAGCGGCTGCCATTCCATCAGTGGCACGCCGCCGATGCTGGCCGAACTCCACAGCGGGATCTCGGTGTCACCGTGCTCGCCGACGATGTACGCGTGCACGTTCTGCACCGCGACGCCGCAGTGCTGGGCGATGAGGAACCGCAGCCGGCTCGAGTCGAGCACGGTACCCGAACCGAACACCTGATTGCTCGGCAGGCCGCTGTATTTGAGGGCGGCGTAGGTCACCACGTCGACGGGATTGGTCACCATGATGTAGATGGCGTTGGGTGCCACCTCGATTACGTTCGGCATGATCTTCTTCGTCAAACCGATTGTGGCCTCGGCCAATTCGAGTCGTGACTGCCCCGGCTTCTGCTTGGCTCCGGCGGTGAACACCACCACGTCGGAGTCGGCGCACACCGACACGTCGTCGCTGCCGATGATGTCGGCGCGAGGCACGAACTCCAACCCGTGCGACATGTCGAGCACCTCGGCGGTCACCTTGGCGGTGTTGATGTCCATCAACGCGATCGTGCGTGCGACACCCCGGATCAGCGAGGCGTATGCGATGGCCGTGCCCACGGCTCCGGCCCCGATGATCGAGATCTTGGTTGGCTTGGCTTCCATGCTCCACCGCCTGTGTTTGGTTCGGTTCGCTTGACCCCGATTATCGTCGCCGCGACCCGGATGTGCGGGGTTACCGACTTCTCGTCCCCTACACGGGGGTCTCCGTCGAGCATTCCGTCGCATTTGCGGCATTTCACTATCGGAACCGTCGTCAGAAGCGCTCCGCGCTGCGGAATCAGCGACGACGCCCTACAGTCTGAACGGGCAATGCCGCCTGCCGATTCAGATCATCTGCACTGTTCACGTCGTATTCATCTTTCGCAGAAGGATTTTGCCATGCCCGAAGGCCACGAGACCCTGTCCGAGGACGAACAACACCTCGCCCGGCTCGGATACACCCAGGAACTCCACCGCTCGTGGTCGGGCTTCTCGAACTTCGCCATCTCGTTCTCGATCATCTCGATCCTGTCCGGATGTTTCACATCCTTCGGCCTGGGCTGGAACAACGGCGGCCCGGCGGCCATCGCGTGGGGCTGGCCGATCGTCTCGGTGTTCATCCTGCTCATCGGTTTCTGCATGGCCGAGTTGGTGTCGGCGTACCCGACGTCGGGCGGAATCTATTGGTGGGCTTCCAAACTCGGCGGCGCCAAGGCCGGCTTCTACACCGGCTGGCTGAACCTGATCGGTCTCATCGCGATCCTGGCGTCGGTGGCCTACGGCGCGGCCACGTTCCTCGACCTCACCATCGGCACCTTCAGCGAGTCATGGCTCGACGGTTACAGCCTGACCCGCGTGTTCATCATGTTCCTGATCATCCTGGCGGTGGCCGCACTGATCAACATCTTCTCCGGCCATCTGCTGTCGATGATCAACAACGTGTCGGTGTGGTGGCACGTGTTCGGTGCCGCCGCGGTGATCTTGATCCTGTTCCTGATCCCCGACCAGCACGCCTCGTTCTCCGACGTCTTCGCCAAGACCGTCAACAACAGCGGCATCTTCGGCACTCACACATCCGGCGCCGGCTTCATCCTGTTCGTGCTGCCCATCTCGGCGATCCTCACCCAGTACACGATCACCGGCTACGACGCCTCAGCGCATCTGTCGGAGGAGACCATGGGCGCCGCGGGAGCAGCGGCCAAGGGGATCTGGCGGTCCATCGCCTACTCGGCGATCGGCGGTTGGATTCTGTTGCTGAGCTTCCTGTTCGCCGTGCAGGACGCCGACGCGGTGTCGAAGTCGGGGGGTGCGGTGGCCACCATCTTCAGCCAGGCCCTGACCTCGAAGTGGGCCGGGCTGGTACTGCTGATCTCCACCGCCGGACAGTTGTTCTGCACCGCTGCCTGCCAGACCAGTGCGTCGCGGATGATGTTCGCGTTCAGCCGCGACGGCGCCGTTCCGGGACACAAGCTGTGGTCGAAGGTGCGCGACAACGGGATGCCCGCCAACGCCGTCATCGCCACCGCGGTGATCGCCGCCATCATCACGCTGCCCGCGCTGGTACCCGTCGACATCAACGGCGCACCGGTGCCGGTCGCCTTCTTCGCGGTGGTCTCGATCGGTGTGGTCGGTCTGTATCTGTGCTTCGCGGTGCCGATCTACTACCGCTGGAAGGCCGGCGATTCCTTCGAGCCGGGCGGCTGGACGCTGGGGTCGAAGTACAAGTGGATTGCTCCGCTGGCGCTGCTCGAGATCGTGGTGACCTCCATCGTCGCCATGTTCCCCACCTCGCTGGGCGGCATGCCGTGGGACCCGAGCTTCGCCTGGAAGTACGTCAACTACACCCCGCTGCTCGTCGGTGGCGCGCTGATCCTGCTCTACATCTACTGGCACCTGTCGGTGAAAAACTGGTTCACCGGCCCGATCAAGCAGGTCGACGCGCCGGTCGACGAGGCGGTTTAGCTCTTACCCGTCCAATCGGTACGCGTGTTTCCTTCCGCGAATGCACCGTTATGCGGATCGACGGGCCGGCCGGCTCAGCCGACAGCGGTCCACGACACGCATCCTGTACAGAATGGGCGGCTCTGCGGCCCGCCACCCGCACCAGCGGGCTTCGCGAATCCCACAGCCCATTCTGTATGGATTCCGGCCCTATCCTGTTACCCGTACGCGGCGCGGCGAGGTCACTCCACGTCGGCCCGGCGTCTACGACGCGCGTACTCACCGATCGCCGCCGATGCCACGGCCCACGGGCAGGTGGTCGAGATCGTCGTCGACTCCCGAGAGCGATACGCCGACAACTTCTCTGCGCAACAAGCCACCACCGAGAAGCGAGCGCTACCGGTCGGCGACTATGCGGTCCTCGACGGTGACGTCGTGGTCGCCGCAGCCGAACGCAAGAGCATCGAGGACCTCTCGGGCAGCGTCATGTCGGGGAAGCTCACCTATGCGATGGCCGAACTCGCGTCGCTTCCGCACGGCGCGGTGGTGGTGGACTCCGGGTACTCCCGACTGTTCAAGCTCGAACACGTCTCCACGTCAGCCGTGGCCGACGCCGTCGCCGAGGCGCATCCCCGCCGACATACGCGCCGCCTATCTCGCTGCCGCGCACCGATCCTGATCAGGCGGCCGACTGCATCGAGGTGTTCGTGCCGCACCAACCCGCTCACTCGTTCCCGCGGCGCTATTTCCTTCCCGCGCACGGAACTACCGACGCGGGAAGGAAAGGGCGACGCGGGAACAGCTACGGCCACAAGGGGTGCCCAGAGCTGCATCGTCTCGTAGAGACCGACGAGCCCCCGACCACTCTGAGAGGTGATCGGGGGCTCGTCGCGTATGACTCGCCGATCAGGCCTGTGCGGCCTCGGCGAAGTTGCGTGTCACCGCGGGATCGACCGGGATACCCGGGCCAGTGGTGGTGGAGACGGTCACCTTCTTGATGTAGCGACCCTTCGCCGCGGACGGCTTGACGCGCACTATCTCGTCGTAGGCGGCGCCATAGTTCTCCGCCAGCTTGTCGGCGTCGAACGATGCCTTACCGATGACGAAGTGCAGGTTGGCTGCCTTGTCGACGCGGAAGTTGATCTTGCCGCCCTTGATCTCGTTGACGGCCTTGGTCACGTCGGGGGTGACGGTGCCGGTCTTCGGGTTCGGCATCAGACCGCGCGGGCCCAGGACACGCGCGATGCGGCCCACCTTGGCCATCTGGTCCGGGGTGGCGATCGCGGCATCGAAGTCCAGCCAGCCGCCCTGGATCTTCTCGATCAGGTCCTCGGCGCCCACCTCGTCGGCACCGGCGGCGACGGCCTCGGCGGCCTTGTCGCCCACGGCGAACACGATGACGCGGGCGGTCTTACCCGTTCCGTGGGGCAGATTGACGGTGCCTCGAACCATCTGGTCTGCCTTGCGGGGGTCGACGCCCAGCCGGATTGCGACCTCGACGGTCGAATCGGTGTTCTTCGACGATGTTTCCTTGGCCAGCTCGACAGCCTCCAGCGGGCTGTAGAGCTTGCTCTTGTCGACCTTCTCGGTCGCGGCCGCGTAGGCCTTGCTCTTCTTGCTCATGTGCTCTGTTCTTTCCGTGATGATGATTCGGGTTGTGGTGTGTGGGCCGAGCCGGCCCTCCCACGTTGAGATTGCTCGATCAGCGGTTGGCTGATCAGCCTTCGACGGTGATCCCCATCGACCGTGCGGTGCCGGCGATGATCTTCGCCGCCTGCTCCACATCGGTGGCGTTGAGGTCCTCGGCCTTGGTCTTGGCGATCTCGCGGACCTGATCCATCGAGACCTTGCCGACCTTCTTGGTGTGCGGCTCGCCCGAGCCCTTCTGCAGACCGGCAGCCTTGAGCAGCAGCTTCGCGGCCGGCGGCGTCTTCAACTTGAAGTCGAACGAGCGATCTTCGTACACGAAGATCTCCACCGGCACGACGTTGCCACGCTGCGACTCGGTCGCGGCGTTGTACGCCTTGCAGAATTCCATGATGTTCACGCCGTGCTGACCAAGCGCCGGACCCACGGGCGGGGCCGGGTTGGCGGCGCCTGCCTGGATCTGGAGCTTGATGATCCCGGCGAGCTTCTTCTTCTTGGGAGGCATCCTTGTTCCTTGTTTGTTTCTTGCAGATCCACGTCCGCTGGAGGCGTGGAAGTCTTGTGTTCCGCTCCCTGAGGAGCGAGCTCGCGAGCCCTTCCGCTCCCTGAGGAGCGAGCTTGCGAGCGTCTCGAAGGGCTAAATCTTCTCGACCTGGTTGAACGCGAGTTCCACCGGCGTCTCACGGCCGAAGATCGACACCAGCACCTTGACCTTGCGCTGTTCGGCGTTGACCTCGCTGATCGACGCGGGCAGCGTCGCGAACGGGCCGTCCATGACGGTCACCGACTCGCCGACCTCGAAGTCCACCTCGATGACCGAGGTCGCCGCGGCAGCAGCAGCCTCGACACTCTCGGCGCCCTTGCTGGCGGCCTTCTTGGCGGGAGTCCGCGGCAGCAGGAACTGCAACACTTCGTTTAGCGACAACGGCGACGGCTTGCTGGTCATTCCCACGAAGCCGGTGACGCCGGGGGTGTTGCGCACCGCGCCCCACGACTCGTCGTTGAGATCCATGCGCACCAGGATGTAGCCGGGCAGCACCTTGCGGTTGACCTTCTTGGGCTGGCCGTTCTTGATCTCGGTGACCTCTTCGGTGGGCACTTCCACCTGGAAGATGTAGTCGCCGACGTCGAGGTTCTGCACGCGGGTCTCGAGGTTGGTCTTCACCTTGTTCTCGTAGCCGGCGTAGCTGTGGATCACGTACCAGTCGCCCGGCGCACGGCGCAGCTGCTTGCGCAGTTCCTCGGCGGGATCGAGTTCTTCGGGTTCGCCGTCCTCGGCAGGGGCTTCGGCTTCGTCGGCCTCGGCGACGGCTTCCTCGCCGCCCTCGACCGCTGCCGCGTCGTCCTCGGCGGCCTCGACCTGCGCCTCGACGCCCGGATCGTTGTCGATCGACTCGTCCGCGCCGGTGGCGTCGGTGCCGTCGACCGCGTCGGTCGTTTCGAACTCGTTATCCGGGGTGCTCACTGCAGCCCACGCTCCTTATGTATCCGGTTTCGGTCGTCGCCGCCGACACCTCGGCCGGGCGCGGACTCAATTCTCGAGCCCACGTCAGCCGAGCAGCCAGAGCACTCCCTTGGCGAAGGCGATGTCGATGCCGAAGATGAAGGCGGTCATCACGACGACGAACGCCAGGACGACCACCGTGTAGGTGATCATCTCGCGCCGGGTCGGCCAGATGACCTTCTTCAGCTCGGCGACAACCTGCTGCAGGAAGACCCAGATCCGAACGAACGGGTTCCGGCTCTCCGCAGGCGCCTTCTTCTGCTTGCGTTCCTTGACGGCGACCGCGGACCCGGTGTCGGAGTCCGAGTCGTCGTCGGTGGTGTCGACGGCACCCGCCGACGATCGGCGACCACGGCCTGAGCGCTTGCCCGACGGACGAAGCGCCTCCGACGAATCGTCGGCCGCCTCGTCGAGGGCGTCGTCGCGACTCTCGAGCTCGTCCCCCGCCGCATCTGCCGCGGCGGAATCCGCGGCACCTTTGGCGCGGGCAGCTCGGTCTCGCTTGCTCACCTTCGAGGTCCTCTCGTCAACGTGTGCCCTCTACCAGGGCAGGGGCGACAGGACTTGAACCTGCAACCTGCGGTTTTGGAGACCGCTGCTCTGCCAGTTGAGCTACGCCCCTTTGCGATCACTCGGCCATCATGGTCGGGTGGTCGCCGGTCTTCGGTCGACCTTCTCGTCAGCCTACCGACCTCGCGGCCGGGCAAAGCTGCCGACAAAACCAACGCGCCACCCTAGGGGTAGCGCGCAAGTCAAGGGTAAACCTGGACATCTCAGTGTAGAACACCGGGGCGGCCGAACCCAAAACGCCGCCCGTCGTGCGCCGACACCGGGTCAGGTGAACCGCAAGTGGGTAGCCTGTGACGGGTGACCTCGAACGGTGAACGACGAGTCGCCGCCGTCGCCGCCCTGGCCCTGGGCGGGCTGGCCGTCGTGCTCGTGATCGTCGAGGCCATCGAGCAGTTCCCCCGCGGACTGATCGCGTTCGTCGTGCTGGTCATCGCCGCATTGCTGGCCCTCGTGGCCGCGCTCAACGTGGGCCGACGCCGCGTGGCGGCCTTCACCGGCGCCGTGATCGCCGCCATCGCGACGCTGGTGCTGCTGGTGTCCGCCGACGCCCATCTGCTGATCCAGAGCGTGGTCATCATCGTCCTGTTCGCAGGCGCGATGCTCGCCGCCTCCGTCGCATTCCGCATCTCGGTGCCGCTGCCCGACGCGCAACCACCCCGACATCCCGTCATGTTCTTCAACCCCAAGTCCGGCGGCGGGAAGGCCGAACGTTTCAACCTGGCCGAGGAAGCCGGCAGACGCGGGTACCGTGCCGTCGAACTCACTGCAGGCTCCGACCTGCGCGAACTGGCCGAGAACGCGATCGCGGACGGCGCCGACGCGCTGGCAATGGCAGGCGGCGACGGATCGCAGGCGGTGATCGCCGAGGTCGCCGCGCATCACGATCTGCCCTACGCCTGCATCCCGGCGGGCACCCGCAACCATTTCGCACTGGATCTCGGGGTGGACCGCGACGACGTGGTGGGGGCGCTCGACGCGTTCGTGCGTGGCGGGGAACGCCACGTCGATCTCGGCGATGTCAACGGCCAGGTGTTCGTCAACAACGTGTCACTCGGCGTGTACGCCGAGGCGGTGCAGCAGAAGGGTTACCGCGACGCGAAGCTGCGCACCCTACTCGACATCGCGCCCCAGGTACTCGGCCCCGACGGCGACGGCCCACAGTTGACGTGGCACAGTCCCGGCGGCACCCGACACTCCTCTGTCGCGGCGGTTCTCGTCTCCAACAACCGCTACCGCCTCGGGCGCGTGCTCGGTTCGGGAACCAGACCCAGTATCGACGACGGCGAGTTGGGCATCACCGTCCTGGCCGATCCCCTCTCCCGCGGCGGGTCGGGGCGTCCACAGCGGCTGTGGCGCGAGTGGTCGGCGGCGACGTTCGAGATCGACGCGGACCGGTCGCTGCCCGCGGGGATCGACGGCGAGGCCGACACCCTCGAGCCGCCGCTGCGGTTCACGGTGCGCCCGGGCGTGCTGCGGGTGCGGATCGCCCGCCAACATCCGGGGGCGTCACCGTCGGCGGCGTTGCCCGACGGACTGCCGGCGTCGGTGGCGGCGCTGATCAAGATCGCGCTCGGGCGGCAGGTGCACACCGGTCCACGCCACCGACCCGACGACGAACCCGATCCGTCCAAGCGCGCCCAGGTGAACTGATCGCTCAGCTGAACTGGATGCGTGCCTGCGCGCGACCGAAGATCTTGCGGTCGCCCTGCTTGGCGACGATGGCGATCACACCCTGACGGGTCTCGGGGTCGAGCGATTTCACCTTGCCGGTGAAGTCGAGGGCGGCGCTGTCGTCGGCGGGCACATACACCGGGCTGGTGAAGCGCACGTTGTACTCGCAGAACGCCGCCGGGTCGCCGACGAACAACGAGATGTAGGAGGCGCCGAGTCCCATCGTCTGCATGCCGTGTGCCACCACGTCGTCCATCCCGGCGGCCTTGACCACGTGGTCGGAGTAGTGGATGGGGTTGGGGTCGCCGGCCACCCCGGCGTAGTTCACCAGGTTGCCGCGGGTCAGCAGGTAGCGCTTCGCGTCGAGTTCCTGGCCCACCTGCAGCGAGTCGAACGACACCGCCCCGAACGCGTCGGGGGACTGCGTGGGGTCGGGCAGGTCGTAGCGGCTGGGCTGGGGGTCGACGGTGTGACCGTGCTTGCCGGTCTCGGCAACCTTCATCATGACGTGGTCGAGCGATTCCTCGACCATCGGATCCACCTCGAGACCGGGCCGCGCGACCAGCGAGGTGTAGGTGGTCATCACCGGCTCGTCGTGCTGATTCCAGATGACGTTCTTGGTCACCATCAGGTCGATGGCCTCGGGGCTGGTGATGTGGCGGAACGATTCGAGCGAGACGTCGCAGATGAGGCGGTCGCCGACCTTCATCGGCTGGTGGTACACCAGCTTCTGGTCGGTCTGCATGATCTGCCACAGGTCGTATCCGGTGACGACGTCTTCGAAGAGTTTGCGCTGGGCGATGATGCCGAGCACCGACACGTAGGTCGGTGCCGCGATCAGCGTGTCGTGGCCGATGGCGCGGGCCGCTTCTTCGCTCCAGTGGGTGGGATGCGCGTCCTGCACGGCGAACGCGTGCTTGCGGACTTCTTCGCGACCGATCTCGTAGTAGTCGTCCACGGTGTAGGTGAAGCCCACCATCGACTTGGTGTGGGCGGCGACTTCCTCGGCGGTCAGCTTCCCGCCCAGGCTCAACGTGTCAAGCCGGTGATTGACGTCGGTCTCGGTGACCTGTGACATCGGTTGTACTCCTAACGACCTGCCACCGAATCGAGCGTGCGGACGTCGGGCTGTGACCGCGGGGTGGCGCTGGAACTCTCGCAACTGTACTTAAGCCGTTGTTCACCTACGAAATCGCGGGCTGTCTCCAGGAGGAGACAGCCCGCGATCCAAGCAGGTGCGTCGGCGGAACCGAATTACCGCGATTCCTTGTGCGGCTGGTGCTTGCCGCAGTTCGGGCAGAACTTCTTGATCTCGAGACGATCGGGATCGTTGCGACGGTTCTTCTTGGTGATGTAGTTACGGTGCTTGCACACCTCGCAGGCCAAGGTGATCTTGGGCCGCACGTCGGTTGAGGAAGCCATGTGTTCGCCTTCTTTCGGATGTATGCCGGTCGTCGGAGTCTTGCACCGCCACCAACCCGGTATTCCGGTCGCGCGACAAGCCTCTGGGTAGCGGTGGAGGGACTCGATCCCTCGACCTCACGATTATGAGTCGTGCGCTCTAACCAGCTGAGCTACACCGCCCTGGCGGCTCGAATCCCAGGCCTGGACGCAGGTCCTCACCGGGCGTTCAAGTCCTCCCGAGCCCCCTGACGGAATCGAACCGTCGACCTTTTCCTTACCATGGAAACGCTCTGCCGACTGAGCTAAGGGGGCGTACCCGATCACCCCTGTGGGGGCGTTCGAGAGCCTTAACGAGGTTACACACCGAGTCGGCGGCGCACCAAATCACCGGTTTCCCGGTGCTCGGGGCGGCCGCCGATCACTCGCCGTCGAACCACGTTGTGGCAGGTACAGGATTCGAACCTGTGTAGCTTTCGCGACGGATTTACAGTCCGCTCCCATTGGCCGCTCGGGCAACCTGCCGTGCTGTTCCGCCGACCGTCTCCGGTCGCGAGAACAACGCCGTGAAGAATACAACGAATCCGCCCGGGGGGCGCAAATCCGCAGGTCACAGCATTGCGTGTGGCGGCGTGTGATCGCTGGGCGCATCCGTGTCCGGCGATGGTCAGGCCCGGGCTAGGCTTGCTGACATGGCTGATTCATCTTTCGACGTGGTGAGCAAGGTCGACCGCCAGGAGGTCGACAACGCCCTCAACCAGGCCGCCAAGGAACTCTCGCAACGCTACGACTTCCGCGGCACCAACACCGGCATCGAGTGGTCCGGCGAGGAGGCCATCGTGATCACCTCCGACGCCGAGGAGCGCGCGCAGGCCGGCCTTGAGGTGTTCAAGGAGAAGCTGATCCGCCGCGACATCTCGCTCAAGGCGTTCGAGGCCGACGACCCGGTGTCGTCGGGCAAGCAGTTCAAGATCTCCGGGAAGATCGTGCAGGGCATCGACTCCGAGCACGCCAAGAAGATCTCCAAGAAGATCCGCGACGACGGGCCCAAGGGCGTCAAGGCGCAGATCCAGGGCGAGGAACTGCGGGTGTCGAGCAAGAAGCGCGACGACCTGCAGGCGGTCATCGCGCTGCTCAAGGGCGAGGACTTCGGGATCGCCCTGCAGTTCGTGAATTACCGCTGAGGGGGTTTTCGCCGCATCGGTCGAGCCCGAGCGCTACACGCCCCGGCGAGCCATCTCCTGCAGCCGGGCGATGCGGTCCTGGGTGGGCGGATGCGTCGAGAACATCTTGGACATCCGGTCGCCGGCACGGAACGGGTTCTCGATCATCGCGGCGCTCTGCGCGGCGATGTCGGGCTGCGGCGGCAGCGGCGCCTGCTGGATGCCGCCGGAGATCTTGGCCAGCGCCGACGCCAACGCGAGCGGGTCGCTGGTGAGTTCGGCACCGGACTTGTCGGCCTGATATTCGCGCGATCGCGACACCGCCAGCTTCACCAGGGTGGCCGAGATCGGGCCCAGGATGGCGATCAGGATCAAGGCCAGCGGATTGGGTCCGTTACCGCCACGGTTTCCGGACATGCCGAAGAACATGGCGAAGTTGGCCAGGCCGCTGATGATCGACGCCATCGCACCCGCGATCGAGCTGATCAGGATGTCGCGGTTGTACACGTGCGACAGTTCGTGGCCGAGTACCGCGCGCAGTTCTCGCTCGTCGAGCAGTCGCAGGATGCCCGCGGTGCAGCACACGGCCGCGTTCTTCGGGTTGCGGCCGGTGGCGAAGGCGTTCGGCGATTCGGTGGGGCTGATGTAGAGCGCGGGCATGGGCTGGCGCGCGTCGGTGGCGAGCTCGCGGACAATGCGATACAGCACCGGCGCCTCCACCTCGGTGACCGGCTGGGCGTGCATCGCCTTCAGCGACATCTTGGCGCTGTTGAAGTAGACGTAGGCGTTGACGGCGATCGCGAGGATCACCGACCCCCACAGGATCGTCGGGCTCCGGAACGCCGCACCGATGGCGACGATGATCGCCGACATCAGGCCCAGCAGGAAGGCCGTCTTCAACCCGTTTTGCATCATGTCCTCGTTTGGTCGCACGTGCCGCCGACCAGCAGGTCGGCGGCTCTCACCTTCTCAAACGATCAAGGGTCCGGTTGGGTTTCCCTGCGCGCGGGTCGCTCAACGCGTGCGGCCTGTCGCTGATCACGTGCGATGTGTCGCTCAGCCCGTGCGTTCGATGGTGTAGCCCACCAGTGAGCTGAGCGCGTCGTGCGCCGGCCCGCCGGGCAGTTCGGCGAGCACCTGTTCGGCTTCGGTGGCGTAGTCGCGCAGTTTGGCATGTGCCGCGGCCATCCCCGACGACGCGTTGAGCAGGGACAGCGCCTCATCGACCTCGGCGTCGTCGACGAGCGGTCGCGGCGCACCGGAGGCGTCGAGGAGCAGTTCACGCAGCCGCGCCGTGGTCGGGTCCTGCGCGGCCAGCGCGTAGAGCACCGGCAGCGTGTGGACGCCTTCACGCAGGTCGGTGCCGGGCGTCTTGCCGGAGTCCCCGCTCGCGGAACTGATGTCGATGATGTCGTCGGACACCTGGAAGGCGGTGCCCACGATGTCGCCGAGTCGGGAGAGCCGCTCGACGTCGTCGGGCCCGGCGCCGGCGGTCATCGCACCGAAACGACCGGCCGCCGCGATCAGCGAGCCGGTCTTCTCCCACACCACTTTCAGGTAGTGCTCGACGGGGTCGGCCTGCTGCGCGCCGATGGTCTCGCGCATCTGACCGGTCACCAGTTCGGCAAAGGTGTCGGCGATGATGCGCACGGCCTCGGGTCCCAGCGTGGATACCAGCCGCGACGCCCGCGCGAACAGGAAGTCGCCGGAGAGGATGGCGATGCTGTTGGACCAGCGCGCATTGGCGCTCTGCGCACCGCGCCGCACGGGCGCCTCGTCCATCACGTCGTCGTGATAGAGCGTCGCGAGATGGATCATCTCCACCACGGTCGCCGAAGTGATCACCTCGTCGGCGCCCGGCCGTGGCCCGAACTGGGCGGCGAGGATCGCGAACATCGGGCGGAACCGCTTACCGCCGGCCTTCGCCAGATGCGACGCGGCTTCGGTCATCACGTCGTCGCCCGATGCGAGTTCGCTGAGCAATAAGTCTTCGACTCGCGCCAACGAGGAACGAACCGTGGTGGCGAACTCGTCGGAACCCAGGTCCAGCCCGGCGAATGTGGACTTCACCCCGCCGAGCCTAGTCGGTATGCCCCGCGGCGGGTGGCACCCGGTGCGCGACATACTGGTGCGGTGGCGAGCCAGAATCCCCGACACGCCGATGTCCTCGTCGTCGGTGCCGGTCCCGGCGGATCGGCGGCCGCGGCCCATGCTGCCGCGGCCGGGCACGACGTGGTGCTCGTCGATGCGGCGGTGTTTCCGCGCGACAAGACCTGCGGCGACGGCCTCACCCCGCGTGCGATCGCGGAGCTGAACAAACTGGGGTTGGACGGGTATCTGGCCGGTAAGCCGCGGATCGACGGGCTCGAGTTGCACGGGTGGGGTGCAAGCCAACGCGTGCCGTGGCCGTCCGGCCGGTTTCCCGCGCACGGGAGCGCGGTGCCGCGGGTGGAGTTCGACGAGGAGCTCCGCGCGCTCGCGGTGTCGCGCGGAGCGCGAATGTGTCAGGGCGCCAAGGCCGTTGATGTCGAGATGGCAGCCGATCGGATCGACGCGGTGATCCTGCGTGGTCCGGACGGTCCCATGCGGGTGACGGTGGGCACGGTGATCGTCGCCGACGGGGTGCGGTCGGCGCTCGGCAAGAAGTTGGGCCGCGCGTGGCACCGCGACACCGCCTATGGCGTGGCCGCCCGCGCGTACGTGCCGTCGGATCGCGCCGACGATCACTGGATGGGATCGCACCTGGAACTGCGGGATCCCGATGGTGCGCTGTTGCCCGGGTATGGGTGGGTCTTCCCCCTCGCCGGCGCCGGGAGCGAAGCGAGCGGGCCGAATGTGCCCGGCGCCGGGAGCGAAGCGAGCGGCCCGAATGTGCCCGGCGCCGGGAGCGAAGCGAGCGGGCCGAATGTGCCCGGCGAAGCGAGCGGGACAGGGCTGCTCAATGTGGGGGTGGGGGCGTTGGCGACGTCGAAACGCCCGGCGCACATGGCATTACGGCCGATTCTGGAGCACTACGCGCGGATGGTCGGCGGCGAGTGGCAGATCACGGGGCCGCCGACGCGGCTCACCTCGGCGCTGTTGCCGATGGGCGGTGCCGTGTCGGGGGTGGCGGGCCGCAATTGGATGCTGATCGGCGACGCCGCCGCATGCGTGAATCCGCTCAACGGCGAGGGCATCGACTACGCACTGGAGACCGGACGGCTGGCCGTCGAGCATCTGGGGGCGGCCGATCACACCGACGACTGGCGCGAGACCCTCGCGGAGCATTACGGGCTCGCGTTCTCCGCGGCGCGCCGCCTCGCCGGGTTGCTCACCGTGCCGCAGACGGTTCCGTTGCTGGGGCGGCCCGGCATCCGGTCGGAGCGGTTGATGTCGCTGGTGGTGCGGGTGATGGGCAACCTGATCACCGACGACGACGCGGATCTGATCGCACGGGCGTGGCGATCGGCGGGCCGGGTGTCGGCGCGCGTCGATCACCGCCCGCCGTTCACCTGAGGCGCACTCGTTCACCTGGGACGAGATCGGTGATACGTTACCTGTGACTCGGATAACACATACATTGCCGTGCCTCTTCGGGAGGATGCTCCATGCAGCCGATCACAGCAGTCACCTCGTCATATGCCGCCAGGCTCGGGGGCCGACGGCGCGAGCGATACCGGTTGCGCACCGAGTTGTCTGCTGTCGACCCGAGTGAGGATCCTCGCGCCTTTGCGGAGCGACTTTCCACCCTCGAGTTCCCCTGGGGCTCACAGCAAGCGCTGAGTTTCGCCCTGTTCCGCACCTACGCCGTGCCGTCGATCGGCGAATTGCTGTACCGTACCGGAGAATTCACGGATCACACGCAGAAGCGCTACGACGACACCGCCCTCTTGCTGTCCGAACCGGTCGAGCACGGCTTCGACGCCGGTACGCGCGGCCGCGCGGCGGTGCGCCGGATCAACCAGATGCACGCGATGTACGACATCCCCAATGATGACATGCTTTATGTGCTGGCCACTTTCGTCGTGTGCCCGGTTCGGTGGGTGGCACAACACGAGTGGCGACCGCTCACCGACCAGGAGACCGCCGGCATCACCAACTTCTACCGCATGCTCGGAAAGCATATGGGAGTCAAGGATATTCCGGAGAGCTACGACGATTTCGAAAGGCTGCTCGTCGATTTCGAGCGTGAGCACTTCGCGTACTCCGCGGGCGGTCGCGCCGTCGCCGATGTCACCCTGGGCCTGCTGACGACGTTCATGCCCTACCGGCTGTTGCCGCCACCCGTCGTGCGGCGGATGGCGTTCGCACTGATGGACGAGCCCTTGCTCGACGCCTTCGGCTACCCGCGACCGACCCGGCTCGAACGCGTGCTGGTCACCGCAGGTCTGCGTGCGCGCGCCCTGGCGATCCGCTTCCTTGCGACCCCGCGCTCCACCCCGGTGTACGGCCGCGACATGCCGGAGGTATGCGGCTACCCGAACGGCTACCGGGTGGAGGATGTCGGCACCTTCGCTCGGAAGTGCCCGCACCCCTGAGCGATTGCCGCTAGACCCTCACTCCGGTGTGGAGCGCCGCGATCCCACCGGTGAGGTTCTGCCAGCGCACGTGGGTGAAACCGGCGGCGCGGATCAGGTCGCCGAGAGCGAACTGGTCGGGCCACGCCCGAATCGATTCCGCCAGATACACATACGCGGCCGGGTTGCTCGACACCTTGGTCGCCACCGCGGGCAGCGCCTTCATCAGGTATTCCATGTACACCGTCTTGAACGGCCGCAGCGTCGGGGTGGAGAACTCGCAGATCGCCAGGCGTCCACCGGGTTTCAGCACACGGTGCAGCTCGCTCAGGGCCAGCGGCACGTCGTTGACGTTGCGCAGCCCGAACGAGATCGTCACCGCGTCAAAGGAGTTGTCGGCAAAGGGCAGCGCCAGCGCGTCGGCCGCGACCTTGGGGACGTCACGATCGGCGCCGGCCTTGAGCATGCCCAGCGAGAAGTCGGCGGCCACGCAGTGCGCCCCGGACGCCGCGAGTTCCACCGTCGACACGGCGGTGCCGGCGGCCAGGTCGAGCACCACGTCGCCGGGGCGCAGCGCCAGCGCCTTGCGGGTGGCCTTGCGCCAGCGGCGGTCCTGCGCGAAGGAGAGCACGGTGTTGGTGATGTCGTAGCGTTTGGCGACGCCATCGAACATGGCGGCGACCTCGGCAGGCGCCTTGTCGAGACCTGCGCGGTCGGTGGTGGCCATGGCCATACGGTACTACCCGGCCAGGCGTATCCCGTCGGTCAGTCCGTTGCCGCTCGATCCGGCGATCACGGCCCGGTAGTGGCCGAGCAGTTCGTCGCAGATCGCGGGCCAGCTCCGGCCCCGCACGGTCACCAGCGCCGCACGTCCCATCGCCGCACGTAGTGAGTGGTCGCGCAGCACGTCGATCACCTCGGGCAGCCGCGCGGTGTAGTCGGCGGGGTCGAGCAGGTAGCCGGTGCGGCATGCCGCGACGAGGTCGCGGGGGCCGCCGGCGTCGGGTCCGATCACCGGCAGTCCGCTGGCCATCGCCTCCTGGATGGCCTGGCAGAACGTCTCGTGCTCACCGGCGTGCACGAACACGTCCAGGCTGGCGTACGCCCGCGCGAGTTCGGTGCCGCGCAGTTCGCCGGTGAACACC
Source organism: Gordonia sp. NPDC003425 (assembly GCF_053588635.1). NCBI lineage: Bacteria > Bacillati > Actinomycetota > Actinomycetes > Mycobacteriales > Gordoniaceae > Gordonia > Gordonia sp. NPDC003425. The sequence continues at coordinate 276,940 of NZ_JBSFQI010000005.1, forward strand.
GCGTTGGGCAGGAGTCGCTCGAGTCGTTGCCGCTCGGGTCCGTCCCCGACGATCACGAGGCGGATCGAGTCGTCGTGTGCCAGCGACTCCAGCCGCTCGACGTGCTTCTCGGGTGCCAGCCGTCCCACGAAGCCGACGATCAGCTGTTCGCGCCCGCCCGTCCATGCGCGGCGCAGCGCGTCGTCGTGGCGACCGGGGTGAAACAGCTCGGTGTCCACGCCCCGCCCCCAGCGGTGCAGGCGCGGAACTCCCTGTTCGGCAAGGGATTCGATCGTCGCACTGGACGGTGCGAGGGTGCGGTCGCACATCTCGTGCAGGCGCCGGGTGTAGTGCCAGGCGGCTCGGGTGGCCAGGCCGAGGCGGTAGGACTCGGCGAAGCCGGCGATGTCGGTCTGGAACACCGCGACCGACGGGATCTCAAGGCGGCGGGCGGCCAGCGCGGCCGCACCGCCGACCACGAACGGCGAAGCGAGGTGCATCACGTCGGGTGCGTAGTCGCGGACGGTGCGGTAGAGGACGGGCGCGGGCACTCCCACCGGGAGCGACGACACCCGCGGCACCTGCACCGACCGCAGCAGGTGTACCGGTGTGCGCCGACCCACGAGCCGGGGTCCGCGTTCGCCGGCGCGAGCCGAGTCCGGGGCGATCACCACCGCCTCGTGGCCGGTGTGTTCGAGATGGTCGACGACGCGGAGAACGGAGTTGACCACCCCGTTGACCTGCGGCAAGAAACTCTCGGCCACGATCGCGACACGCATGTCGCCATCGTCAGTGCGACAGGTGGCCGGTGGCCGCGGACGACGTGTCGCGTCGCCCAACAGCCGGTGAAGTCTCATCGGCCGGTGAAGTCTCATCGGCCGGTGAAGTCCCATCGGCCGGTGAAGACCCGACAGCCGGGGCGGTCTCGTCCGGCGACGTCTCATCTGCCACCGGGTCGGCGGTCTCGTGTCGGCGACGCGAGCGGCGCCCCACCTCGGCCACCCCGACCATCAGGCCGCCCACCACCACCCAGCCCACCACCGCGACGGATGCGGCCGGGATCAGCGAGAGCGTCGCGGTGCGACCGGCGGGGCGCGCCAGGTCGGGGTTGATGGTGCTGTATTCCACGCGGATGCGTTGTCCCGAGGTCAGTTTCGTCGGGTAGAGCAAGCCGAGACGTGGGCTGAACACCGACCCGTCGGGGGTCTGGAAGTAGACGTTGGCGTGCAGCCGGTCGGCCGATACCACGTCGGCGGTGACGGTGGCCTTGTTCGCGTCGATGGCGGCGTCATTGCGGAAGCACGCCACCACCAGCACGATGCTCATCACAGTGATCACGAACCCCAAGGTCAGCAATACCAGCTGGATGCGTCGCTGGATGACCGGATTCATGGCAGCCAGGATAGCCGGACGGCCGGTGGGGACAGCCGCCTGTGGGCCGGCTCGCGCACACCTCGGATCCGGTACACAATGAGCGGCTGTGCGGCCCGCCACCCGCACCAGTGCATCTCCCGGGCCGCACAGCCGCCCATTCTGTACAGATTTCGGCCGAATACCTACCCCGACACCCGCGCGGCGATCGCGGCGTGCACCTCACGCAGCCGCGCGCGGTCGGTGACCACCTCCACCACCTCGATGCCACCCGCTCCAGACGGCAGGTCGGCGGCCAGCACGGCCGACAGCTCCTCCAGACGCACCCGGCGATGCGCCACGTGGACGCCGGCGCAGAGCGCGGCGAGGTCGGTGCGGTGCGGGGTGCCGAACACGCGCTCGTAGGCGCCGGCATAGGGTTCGGCGTCGAACCGCGGGTCGCCCTGCTCGAGCAGTCCGAAGATGCCGCCGCCGTCGTCGTTGGCCACCACGATGCGCAGCGCCGAGGGCCGCGGCTCGCTGGGTCCGATGATCAGGCCGGTGGTGTCGTGGATGAAGGTGAGATCGCCCATCAATGCCACCGTCCGCCCGCCACCGGCCAGCGCCGCGCCGATCGCCGTCGAGTTGGTGCCGTCGATCCCCGCGACCCCCCGATTCGAGAGCACGCGCACCCCGTCGGGGACGCGCCCGGCCAGCGCGACGTCGCGGATCGGGTTGCTGGCGCCCACCACCAGCTGATCACCCGGCGTCATGGCCGCGCTCACGGTCCGCGCCACGTGCAGCCCGGTGGTGGGGCCGGGCTCGTCGAGCACCGAGTCGACGGCGCCGAGTACCCGCTGCTGAATCTGCGCGCACTCCTTGAGCCACTCCTCGCGCGGCTCCCCCGACACATCCGCGCGGGTGCCCGTCGCGTACACGTTGCCGGACACGTCCGGCCAGCGCGGACCCGTGGTGAGGGCGTACACCCGCACGTTCGGGTCGGCGAGCAGCCGGGACACCCCGCGATGCAGGGTGGGGCGCCCGCAGATGATCGCCTGCCGGGGTGCGATCGCCGCCAGCGCGAGCGGATGCAATGGCGTGGCCGCCGGCGGCGCGGTGGGTTCGGCGACGGTGGGGATACCCGCGAGCGCGGGATGTGTGCCCGCGCCGTGACCGGCGACGACGACGGTGTCGACGGAAAGGTCGATGGGCAGCGGCACATCGAGCCGGCCGACGGGCGCCTGCGTCCAGGGCAGGCCGTTCGGGCGGCCCTGGTAGGCGCCCAGTTCTTCGTCGGGCGCCGACCTCGCGTCGGGTACCAGGGGTTCGCGCAACGGGATGTCGAACTGCACGGGTCCGGCGTTGCCGGTGCGGGCACCACGCGCGGCCGCCAGCACCCGGCCCACCGCCGACCGCCACTGACTGTTCGCGTCGAGCCCCTCCTCGGCCAGCCCGATGCTGATCGCCGCCCGCACCTGGGTGCCGAAGATCCCGAACTGTTCGATCGTCTGGTTGGCCCCCGATCCGAGCAGTTCGTAGGGCCGATTCGCGCTGACCACCACCAGCGGCACGCGGGCGTAGTTCGCCTCGAACACCGCGGGCCCCATGTTGGCCACCGCCGTGCCGCTGGTCATCACGATCGGCACCGGCCGCCCCGACGCCACCGCCAGGCCCACCGCCAGGAATCCCGCCGACCGCTCGTCGATCCGGACGTGCAGCCGCAACCGGCCCTCCCGGTCGGCGGCATACAGCGCGAACGCGAGCGGCGCATTTCGTGAACCCGGGCACAGCACCGCCTCGGCCACACCACCGCGGATCATCTCGTCGACGATGACGCGGGCCTGCAGGGTGGAGGGATTCATGCCGACCAGCCTAGGCCCCGTCGAACGGAGCAAACCTGGTCGCCACCGCCGACGTCACACATTACGCTCACCGGCATGGGCGTCTACGGCGACAGAATCCTGCCCCGCGTGATCAATGTGGTCTGCGGTTCGGGGGCGCTGTTTCCCATCCGACAGTGGGCGTGCGAGGGGCTCACCGGCGACGTCGTCGAACTCGGTTTCGGTTCGGGACTCAACGTGGACGCCTACCCCGACGCGGTCACCAAGGTGTACGCCATCGAACCGTCCGACGCCGGTTGGCACTTGGGCGCGCACCGCGTTGGCGCCTCGTCGGTGCCGATCGTGCGGGCCGGACTCGACGGTCAACGACTCCCCTTCGACGACAACACCTTTGACTCTGCCCTCTCGACGTTCACGTTGTGCACCATCCCCGACCTGCCGGCGGCACTGGCCGAGGTGGCGCGGGTGCTCAAGCCCGGTGGGACGCTGCACTTCCTGGAGCACGGCATCGCCCCCGACGAGAACGTCCGACGCTGGCAGCGCCGCCTCGACCCCATCGAGCAGCGCATCGCCGGTGGCTGCCATCTCACCCGCGACATCCCACGCGAACTCGACGACGCGGGCCTCGTGGTGACCGCCAACAAGAAGTTCTACGGCGCCTGGCCGAAGTCGTTCGGGGCGCTGAACGTCGGAGTGGCGCAGGTCCGCCCGCCGCTGGTCGAGTAGCCGCCGACCGTCCCCCACTACGCTCGACCGAGTGCCCCGTTGGATTCTGCTCGCCGCGCTCACCGCCGGCCTCAGCGTCCTGCTGGAATGGTTCGACGTCGACGCCGCCCCGCTGTTCGCCGGGCTCGTCGTGGCCGGGGTGCTCGCGATCGCCGGACTCGCACCCCGCGCACGCACCGTATCGGCCCCCGAATCCGAAGCGCAGCAACAGGATTCCGACGCGCTGATCGTGCCGCGCCCGGTGATGCTCGCCGCGCAGGGCGTCCTCGGCGTGTTCATCGCGACGATGGCCGACCCGGACACCCTCGCGGGGCTTGGCTCGGCGTGGCTTCCGGTGCTGGTGATCGGCCTGGGCACGCTCGCGCTGTCCATCGCGGGCGGCGCGCTGCTGGGCCTGCACCGCGACGTCGACCCGCTGACCGGGGCGCTGGCGTTGGTGGCCGGCGGCGCGTCGGGTCTGGTGGCGCTCACCCGCGAGTTCGGCGGGGACGAACGTATGGTCGCGGTGATCCAGTATCTGCGGGTCGCGCTGGTCACCATCACCATCCCGCTGGTCGCGTCGCTGGTGTTCCACGCTCGTTCCGGCGGTGTGCGCACGACGGCACCCACCTGGACCAATCAGACGTGGGGCCTGCTACTTCTCGCCGTCTGCCTCGGGATCGGCATCCCGGTGGGCCGACTGATCCATCTGCCCGCCGCCGGCCTGCTGGGTCCGATGGCGCTGGCGACGATCGCCGAACTCACCGGCATCGCCGGCGACGCCGCGGTGTCGCCCGTGCTGCTCGCGGTGGCGTACGCGGTGATCGGCTGGCAGGCCGGTCTCGGGTTCACGCTGCCGCGGCTGCGTGCGATCGGTCGGGTGTTGCCGCTGGCTGTGGTGCTGATCCTGGCGATCGGGGTCGGTTGCGCACTGCTCGGTGTGCTGTTGTCGTGGTGGACCGGCGAGTCGATGTTCGACTGCTACCTGGCCACCACCCCGGGCGGCATCTACGCGGTGCTCGCCGCAGCGACCGCGGCCGGTTCCAATGTGGCGTTCGTCGTCGCGGCACAGATCCTGCGGGTTCTGCTCATGTTGTTCGTCGCGCCGTTCGCGGCCCGCGCCGCCGCCGCGCACCTCCGGCGCTGACGTGCACGCCGATCGGGCACACAACCCCCTGTTGCTGTGACACGCGTCCCAGATAAATTGAAGCCCATGACCGGCGACGCTCAGCCCAAGCACAACGACACGGCCGCACAGGCGGCAACTCCCCCCGCACCCGACGGCGACCGCGAATTCGACGTCGTGGTGTTCGGTGCCACTGGTTTCGTCGGCGAGCTCACCGCCCGCTACCTGGCCGAACACGCACCTGCGGGCACGCGCATCGCCCTTGCCGGTCGTTCGGAGAGCAAGCTCGCCGACACCCGCGCGCGCCTGCCGAAGGCCGCCGCGGACTGGCCCCTGATCATCGCCGACACGTCGTCGCCCGCCTCGCTCGACGCGATGGTGGCCCGCACCCGCGTCATCTGCACCACCGTCGGGCCGTACCTGCGTTATGGCGAGGCACTCGTGGTGGCCGCCGCCACCGCAGGCACCGACTACGTCGACCTGACCGGCGAGGTGCCGTTCGTGCACTTCTCCATCGACAAGGCCCACGACATCGCCGCCGCCACGGGTGCCCGCATCGTGCATTCGTGCGGCTTCGACTCGGTGCCGTCGGATCTCAGCGCCTGGGTGTTGCACCGCAAGATCGCCGACGACGACGCCGGCACGATGACCGATACCACCCTGGTGGTTGCGGCGATGCGCGGGGGCGCGTCGGGCGGCACGATCGATTCGATGCGGGTGATCGCCGATCAGGCCAAGGAATCGCAGACGCGGCGACTGCTGCTCAATCCGCATGCGCTGTCGGGAACGCCGGGCAACACTCCGCGCCCGAGCCTGTCGTCGGAACCCAGCGACATCGCGGTGATCTCGGCGCGCAAGGTGGACCCGTCGCTGCGCGGCACCTTGGCCCCGTTCTTCATGTCATCGCACAACACCCGCATCGTGCGACGTTCCAATGCTCTGCTCGACGGCGCCTACGGCCCCGACTTCCACTACGCGGAGACGATGGCGGTCGGTGGGGTACCGGGATTGTCGACGGTGCTCGCCGGGGCGGTCGGCGTGGGCACCGGCGCCTTCCTGGGTGCGATGAGTTTCGGTCCCACCCGCTCGCTGCTCGATCGTGTGCTACCCAAGCCGGGTGAGGGCCCGAGCGAAAAGTCCAGGGACAAAGGCTATTTCGTGATCAAGACGTTCACCCGCACCACCACCGGGCGACGGTATCGTGCCGAGTTCCGGGCGCAGGGCGACCCGGGATACAAGGCCACCGCGGTGATGCTCGGCCAGAGCGCGCTGACCCTGGCTCTCGATCGCGACAAACTGCCCGCCCACGCCGGTGTGCTGACGCCCGCCGTCGCGATGGGCGACGCGCTCGTCGACCGGCTGCGCGCGGCGGGAATGCGGATCGAGGTCGGCGAACTGCACTAGCGGCAGCGCCTGCCCCCGCTCGACGGCCACTCCACCAACCAGAAACCCCGCTTCTCGTCGGGGACACTCCGCGTGCGCAGTGTTTCCGACGAGAAGCGGGGTTTGTAGGCGCAACTGGCCGTTCACACCGTCGGCGACGATCTCTTCTCATATAGCATCACCGCGTCCGCTCGCTCCAGCAACAGGTCCAGGCGGTCGACGGCGCTCGCGTCACCGTGCACCCACCCCGCCGTGACCGACTGGCCCGTCGACTCCAGCCCGTGTTCCACCCACGCCTCGAACACCGGGACCAGTGAGGAGTGCGGCACCGAAATCACCACGGCGAATTCGTCGCCCCCGATTCGGGCTGCCAGATACCCCTCGTCGAGGAGCCATCGCAACGTGGCGCCGACCTCGGCGAGCACTCGGTCGCCGTACGCGTGCCCCAGCGAGTCGTTCATCTGTTTCAGGCCGTCGACATCCAGGAATCCCACCAGGACACATTTGTTCGTGGTGACCGCGTCCTCGACGAGGAGTGGTCCCCGTTCGGCAAGTCCCCGTCGGGTGAGCAGTCCGGTCAGGTCGTCGGTTTCGGCCATCTGACGGATCGTCGCGTTGGCTTCGCGAAGTCTGCGTTCGGTACGTCGCCAGGTGAGCGCGATGATCAGGGCCACCGAGTCCGCCTTCAGTAGCTGAAGCGCCACCGATCCCACCGAGGCCGATTGCGGATAGATCAGCGCGCACCCTATGGCAATGATGTTGAGGACAAGGATCAGTGAGACGGCGATCCACGCATAGGGCACGAGCGCACCGATGGCGACGATGACGAGTAACAGTCCGATCGCCGGAAAAGCGATCCGGGTACAAACAACATAGACGAGCGGGTTTGCGGCGATCACGATCGAAGTGAGCGCCACCAGGATCGGGGCGTTGCGTGTGGTCACGCACGACGGACGCCGCCACAGCAGGAACGCAAAGGCGCCGAGGAGTAACGACGTGGCAGCAGCGAACTCCGACGGAATCTTCGAACCGGGTGTCGTATCAAAGGCGAGCTGCCCTGAACCGACCGCGAGGAACAACACCGCCGCCATGGCAACCGAGAGTGCGAGGCGGTCATCGACCAGCCGATCGGGTTCGCGGATTGAGTCGGCCATGGTCCCAGGCGAATCAGGGTTGACCAGGTCTGAGTTCGATGAACAGCGCGTCGAGTTCCGCGCACAAACGCTCGCCGTCGTGCAGCGTGCCTTTCACGAATGCCTTCCGGCCGTCTCGTTTGTCCACCCAGGTGTGGCATCGCAGCGGCGTCGACAACGGAGTGAGCGATCTGTACTCCACGGTGAGATATGCCGTGCGGGTGACACCCGCGACGGCCAGCGCCGACGCCATGCCGCCGAGGTCGTCGAAGGCGACCGCGACCTGTCCGCCGTGCGCGGCGCCGTTGCCACCCAGATGGAAGGGGCGGAAGGTGACGTCGGCCACCACCCCGTCGGCGCCGGCAGAACTCACTTCGTAGGGCGGCAGCGTGATGTTGCCGCGCGCCGGTAGATCGATCCGCGTTCCCGACGGTGAATGCCATTCGTCGGTCTGACACGCCGCGAGCCGCTCGTTGAGTGCGGCAACCTGGTCGATCAACTCTCCGGTGATGGCCGGCTCGGGTGAGGCGTACCGGGCCAGATCCATCAGCCGGCGGATCTGCTCGTTCAACTCGCCGTAGCGGGGACCGCCGCGTTCGGTGGTCACCTCGATGCGGGCGCGAAAGCCGCCTTCGTGCGGCGATTGACCGTCCCCCGTTGTCACTTTCACCCGATTACCGTAGCGCCAGACTTCTAGAGTGGCGTGTGTCCCCCGGGATGCTCGTCGTCGAGTCGTGAATGGTCGGGCCTCTCGGCCACAGAGTTGAGCTCGCGGGCGTCTTCTCGGGTGTCGCTCATCCGAATGATCGCACCGATTATCAGGGCCACGACCACTGAAATCGTGGCCCAGGCGACAATCACGATGGCCACGACCTCGAAGGACACGCCTCTTAGCGTGCCAGATCACACTCTGAACGTCCACCAAATGGAGGATTGACAACTGAATAGGCTTGTCTCATGAGCAACAGTGGCACCGCACCCGATCAACCATTCGACCCGACCGAGTGGGCCCAGGTTTCCGGGTTTGCCGACCTGACCGACATCACCTACCACCGTCACTCCGGCGCGGGACGGGCAAACGGGATCGTGCGCATCGCCTTCGACCGACCCGAGGTGCGCAACGCGTTCCGCCCGCACACTGTCGACGAGCTGTACCGTGCGCTCGACCACGCGCGCCGCTCCCCCGACATCGGCACGATCCTCCTCACCGGCAACGGGCCGAGTCCGCGCGACGGCGGCTGGGCGTTCTGCAGCGGCGGCGACCAGCGAATTCGCGGGCGGTCGGGCTATCAGTACGCCACCACCCACGATTCCGACGTCGGCGCCGCCGGGTCGGAAGGGGTGGATGAGGTCCGGGTGAAGGCCGAGGGCGGACGCCTGCACATCCTTGAGGTCCAGCGACTCATTCGGACGATGCCCAAGGTGGTGATCGCGGTGGTCGGTGGCTGGGCCGCCGGCGGCGGACACTCACTACACGTCGTGTGCGATCTCACCCTCGCGTCACGTGAGCACGCGCGATTCAAGCAGACCGACGCCGACGTCGGTTCCTTCGACGCGGGCTACGGCAGCGCGTATCTGGCCAAACAGGTGGGGCAAAAATTCGCCCGCGAGATCTTCTTCATCGGCGAGTCCTACGACGCCGACACGATGCACCGGATGGGTGCGGTCAACCGGGTGGTAAGCCACGCCGACCTTGAGCACACCGCGATCGAGTGGGCACGCGCGATCAACGGCAAGTCCCCGACCGCGCAGCGCATGCTCAAATTCGCCTTCAACCTCACCGACGACGGACTCATGGGTCAGCAGGTGTTCGCCGGAGAGGCCACCCGCCTGGCCTACATGACCGATGAGGCGGTCGAGGGACGCGACGCATTCCTGGAGAAACGAAACCCGGACTGGGAGCGATACCCCTATTACTACTGATCCGGCCGTAATGATCCACAGCAGCTCAACTTGTCTGAAATGAGGATTTATCGTGTCCGAGACGAGGATTCTTCGAGGATTGTCTCGTCAGCGGTATCCTGCGGTGACTGATAAATTCGACTTCGTACCGCTTGTCAGTACACTGGTGCAAATCAGTAGTAGAAGATCAAAAACCTGTGTTCAAGGGGTCGGCTCGGAGGTCAGCATGTGGCGCTGCAAGATCAGCCGCCGATGACGAGGGGCATCCGCAGCAGGCACTTCGAGCTTCCCCGCTGGATCAGGCGTTTCGATCGTCGGACCAACGGTGTGCTCGCGAGCGAGATCGGCGCGATACCGCTGCTGGCCGTCGGAATGATGTCACCGGGCTTCGTGAAACCGGGACTGCACTGGCTTCCGGCGGTGATCATTGCCTACACGTGCCTCTCCGCGACCGTGACGATTACCGCGGGCCGGCTCTCCGACCGCCAGTTCGTCGCACTCAGCCGACACCTGCCTCGTGCCTGCCGAGCAACTCGATGTTGAACGGGAAGTGTTGGGGCCGTCGCCCTCTCTGCGCGCCGAGGCGGGACCGCCGCCGGTCACTTGACAGGTCGACAAGCTCTCGTGTATCCGGTACGCGTCGGTGCGGTACTCGGTGCCCCAACGGTGGGTCGGCGCCACCGTGCGCCTGACCCAGGATGGCCGGCGGCTGCTGGTCATCGATCCCGCCAGCAGCGAGGTCATCGCCGAACACGAACTCGGCGCACCTGGCGAGGTGGTCCTCGATGACACCCACTACGGTGGGGCCCGCACACCAGTGAGTCGGGCACCTCGACCGAAAACCGATGCCGAGAAACAGTTTTGCGCGATCGGCGAAATCGCTGAACAGTTCCTGGTGGGGGCCGCGGCGATCGGGAACACCCGCCTGGCCGGTGAACTCGACGAACTCCTCGCCCTGCACACCGCCCACGGCGGCGACCAGTTCACCGGCTCTTCCGGATTGACGGTGCGTGAAACAGGTTCTACTGACCCCAAGATGTAGGTCGGATTTGCGGTGTGAGCCTGCGTGATGTGGGCGGGTCC
>NZ_JBSFQI010000006.1:0-242642 GCF_053588635.1 Gordonia sp. NPDC003425
CCAGCGCTGCAACGCTGACTTGATCAAGTGACTACCAGGATCATATTTACGGGAAGGCACGCCCTCCCTGATCCACAGGTCTTGATCATTCCTCGAAGCCCAAGGCTGGACGGTGAAAACAAACAGCGCCACGACTCTGCGGCTCGTTCCGCCGAACCGTAAGAACGTCGTTCACACGCTCAGTAAGCGCGGTCCTCGCACCACTCGTGAACAGTTACGAGAGTTCGTGACGAAGCTGCGGGCCGACGGATTGCGAGTCAATAGTGCGATCAGGTTCGCCCCTGATGCATCGCCGCTCTGAGTGAGGCATGCCTCCCTGCGAGCCTGTCCGTGACGGCCAATAGCCACACAGGGAGGCGACGCTCAAACTCGGGCTCTACCGAGAGCACCCATGCGGGCCGCCGCGCCTCAGCCGCGTCTGGTGCAGGACGTACGCTCGTCAGCATCGCGCGTCTGAGCCCCGCCACCTGGGCGGTAAGTAAACTTCCCGTCCTGCGCCTTCCCGACGAGCATAGTGTATCGACGCTAGCTCCTGATTCAGAATGCCGGTCACCTACCGCGGTGTCGGCTGGTCGTTCACCGGTTCGAAGGGTGAATCCGAGCTGCGGCAATCTGCTGGAGTTCGTCGCTGGACAACAGGTAGCCATCGCGGCGAAACCCTCGGCCGCGGCTGTCCATGATGCGACGGTGTTCGGCGAGCATTCGCATGTATGTGTCGAGCACCCGGTGGTGAGAGTTTCCGTCGTCGTTGCGGTCCAGTTGGTCCCGTAGCTCCTCCCATCGTCCATCGCTCATGAGATGCTCCACGTAGCGGGCCATGTGGCCTTCGAGCCCGTCGTTGTGATCGAAGCCCTCGAACTCCAACTCGTAGCTCAGTTCTTCACTAACGACGGTTCCCTCCTCGCCGAGCCGCTTGATGCTAAACGTGATCGCGCGAAACATGTCGAGGATGTCCAGAACGCGGCCGCAATCGCGTTTCGACAGTTCGGTGCTGAACCCGGCAACTTCCTGCCAGTATTCGCCGGCGAAGCCCGACTCGATCACTCGTGCCCGCTTTAGCTGGTAGTCCCTATCTCCATCATCGTCGTTGGCGCCTTCGGGTAGCACACGAGCAAGAATTCGATGGAGCATCGATAACACTTGGCGGTCTGCGATCCGCATAGTCTCTGGTGCCGGTTCGTCGCCGTGCTCCACCCTCCGCTCGTATACGGGGACTATTGCCTCCATGACCAGATCGCGGACGTATTCGCTGACCGTCACTCCGGCGGCGTCTGCTAGTTCCTTCAGCTGATCGCGGATCCGATCCTCTACGCGGATATTCAGGACAGCCATGCCAAGCCTTCCGTAGTTAGGTATGACAAAATCGTCGCACTGTCATACGACATTACACGTGACGATCACCCTAGCACCCAAACGGGGCGCTCTCCGAGCAGGTGTTGACCGCCGCCGCTGAGGATGGAGGAGCCTTGGGTGGGTGCCGGAGTGGATCGCTTCGCGGAGAAGGCATGTGTAGATGTGCGCTTTGGAAATGCCGAACTCGTGTGCGATTTCTGCGACGAGTACGCCTTCATCGGAATAGTGCGCTCTCAGCAGGTCGCCGGGGATTGACTTGAAGTCCCGCCCAGCCTTTCCGGCTCGGGATTCCTGCAAGCGCGCAAGCGTTTCCGAATCGTGGAGACAGCGCGTCCAGCGCCACCGACAACCTCGTTCGGGCGCAGGTTATGAGGTAGTCGCCGGTTACGTGCTGTTGAGACACCGCCTCAGGGGCTTCGTATCTTCGGTGAGGCCCGTCGCTGTCGCCTGGGCGTCAGCGAACGGGGCAAATCTCATGGGTCTGATTGCTGACCACGCACCATCGCTGCTGCGCCCCAGGGGGTTACCAGGTGCCACGTCCGGCTGCGAACCCGAATGTCCGGTAGAAAGGCTGTGTGTAACGAGCAATTGGCCACCGAGCTTGGCCACCGAGCGTGCTCTATCCAGTCGTAAGCGACCGCGAGATTGCTGCAATTTCGAATAAGAATTGGCGGTTTCCATGTTCGGTGTTACATATTTTGGCCCGTGTACTGGCCTTCGGCCATGGCGACGGCGATGTCCTCGCGTTGGCGTGCGAGGATGAGCAAAACACTCGAGCTCAGCCACCGCGCCGAGCATCGTCACGAGTAGCTGACTTACGGGCGAGTCCTCGTCGGTGAAGGTCAATCGAGGTGCTCGAGGCTCTCTGGGTGCGCCGGGAACCGGGTCGTGTTGCCCGTACATGTCGACGATCACCAGGGCTTGGTCGCCGATGACTGCGACCACCACGCCCGGGGCGTTCAGATCGATCACCCGCACCCGGTCGCCGACAAAATAAAACCTTGCCTCCGAGTTCTGGGACCCCGAATGCCACTCGGGCACATCCACGCCGGCATCCCACAGCTCACGTTCATGCCGCAGCAGATCGTGGGTCCGCTCCCAGAATCCGGGCGGTGCGTCGGGAATCGGATCGGCCATCTGCTGACCCTACGTCACCGTCGTCACGGTCTGTCTTTCCAGCTAGAGCGGGACTGCGCATCGGCCCAGAGCACGATGAGTTTCCTGAATAGCCTCGTGCGCACGAAGCGTTGCGATGTCTGACGACTCCAACGTCCCCGAAGTGGGCGCGAGCTGCGCGTTCCTCGAGCCCGTGTGTCGAGGGGGCGCGCAGCTTCTCCGCGTCGACGGGTGATGCGCACTGTCGCGGACCTGCCCTTCGCTGCAGCCTCGTGCCCTCATGTGCGGACTTGAGACTCCTGGGTTTCGCACCGGACCACTTTTCGCCTGGATGCAGCGTTTCTCGAGTCGGCCAGCAGACCTCCGTGGGGCGCGGGCGGCTGGATACTCGGCCGCGGTAGCGTCATGTGAGATCCAGAGCCGCACCGGATTATCTAAACCAATCTCGACCCCGCATCACCTGCGGTTCCCGATGGGGTTATGCGCACCACAGGCGTATCCACGGCTTGGTCAGGTCTTCCCCAACTGTCTCCGCCCGTCCAGTCGGCGAGTGTCTTGTGGCGACCCGTCGACGCCGAAGGCGCCCATCCAGCGGAGGTCGTAGATCTTGGCTCTACGGCAGACGAGTCTGGCGCGTCATCCAGCGTAACTGCGATTGCGAGCTACCCGAGGGGCTCGTAGCGGCCACTGCGACGAACCAAGCCGTAGAGGCACCGGAGATGCTCGCGCCAGAGCGGCGATGTCCCGAAGCGCTGGAACCGACTCGGTCGGCTGCAATGGCCATGTTTGGTGATCGGAGCCGTTCGTATCGGCGCAGAAACACGGGCATTCCTCACAGTGCTTCGAACCCCAACGCTAGTGTCGTGAACTGAAGTCATTGAGAGGATGTGTTGGTGGACGTAGCATCGGTGTCCGAATATATCGACGAAGTTCGATCGCAGTTGGTCAGTGGCCATGCCAAGGAACACGCCTACCGGCCCGCACATCAACGTTTGATGCGCGGATTCGACGACGTCGAGGCGATCAACGATCCTGCACGGAGCGCGCATGGAGCGCCGGACTTCATCTTCCAGCGCAAGAGCAATCGCGACATAATCTTGGGTTACGCCGAGGCGAAAGACATCGTCGGCATCGACCTAGACAAGGTCGAGGAATCCGAGCAGATGCACCGGTATGCGGGATACCAGAACCTCTATCTAACTGACTACCTCGAGTTCCGCTTCTTCCGTGATGGCGAGAAGTACAAGACGATCAGCATCGGGCAGGTAGTCAACGGTGTCCTCGTGCCCGCCCCAGAAGAATATCAACGCCTGATAGATGAGCTTCAGGCATTCCTGGAGCTACCACCTCAGAAGATTTCGAGCGGTAAGCGCTTGGCTGAGATCATGGGCGCGAAGACACGACGCATCCGTGACGATATCATTTCGTTCTTTAGCGAGAGCCCAAGCAAAAACGCGGAACTAGTCAAGATCTACGACTTGATGCGGAAGATGCTCGTCCACGACCTGGACCACTCTCGGTTCGCCGATATGTATGCCCAGACACTCGTTTACGGCCTATTTGTGGCGCGTTACAATGATACAACCCCTGAGACGTTTAACCGCGAGGAAGCTCGCAGTTTGGTTCCGAAGACCAACCCGTTCCTGCGACGATTCTTTGACCACATCGTAGGCCCAGACTTCGATGAGCGGTTGGGACGAGCGGTCGACGAACTCTGCGACGTGTTTCGAGTAAGCGATGTTCGGTCTCTAGTGCATCGGCATTTGCACGGATCCAAGGGGAGCTTGGATCGAGATCCGATCATCCATTTCTATGAGGACTACCTCGATGCCTACGACTCTGAGCTTCGCAGGGCGATGGGGGCGTACTACACCCCGTTGCCTGTTGCACGATTTATCGTGCGGCATGTCGACGGACTACTGAAACGGGAGTTCGGCGTCCGCAGGGGGCTCGCCGACTCATCGAAAATCAAATACAAGGTCAACGATGGCCAGGTTCGGAAGTTCAAAGATCCAAAGACAAGGCGAACGAAGACCGTCGTCGGCCAAGAGATGGACATGCACCGGGTCCAAATACTTGATCCAGCAGTTGGAACCGCGACCTTCCTCAACGAGATTATAGAGTTCGTCTATCAGGGCTTCAAGGGCAGCCAGCAAGGGCGTTGGCCGACATACGTCAACGAAGACTTGGTGCCGAGACTGAACGGTTTCGAGTTCATGATGGCCCCCTACACGATCGCACATCTAAAACTCGGTATGACGCTTGAAGAATCTGGCGTAGACACGCTCACAGATCGGCTACATGTGTACTTGACGAATACCCTCGAGGAGGGGATAAAGCACCAGCCTGATCTGTTCAGTTTTGGACTTGCGGATGCCGTCACCGAGGAGTCGCGGCAAGCGAACATCATTAAGAGCGACCGTCCTGTGCTCGTAGTGGTTGGGAATCCGCCGTACTCCGCACTGAGTAGTAATGACACGACCTATGCCAACAGCCTGGTCTCAAAGTACAAATTCGAACCAGGAGGCATCACCAAGCTTCAGGAACGTAAGCACTGGCTCCACGACGACTACCTGAAGTTTATCGCCTTCGCCGAGGATCTCATCGCTCGCAATGGCGAGGGGATCGTCGCAATGATCACCAACCACGGATACCTACACAACAAGACAACTCGTGGCGTCCGCTGGCACCTCGCGAAGACCTTCGACAAAATATATGCCCTCGACCTTCACGGAAACGTGAAGCGCAAGGAGATTAGTCCGGACGGCTCAAAGGACGAAAACGTCTTCAACATCCAGCAGGGCGTTTCTATTCTATTCGCGATCAAGCACAAAGAAGGAAGTGACGGTCTCGCCGAGGTTTTCAGTGCCGATCTGTTTGGCACGAGGGTAAAAAAGTTTGAGCATCTTAACCGAGACGCGATCGATTGGGAACCAGTCAAACTTGACAAAGAGTCGGTCAGGTTCACTCAAGTTGACACCACTGGAAAAGACGTCTACGACAAAGGTGTCAGTTTGAGGGACTTATTCATCGTGTCTAACTCGAGTATAGTGACTGCGCGAGACAAACTCGTGGTGGACTACGACGCCGACTCGTTACGCGATCGGATTGAAGCATTCGCTGATCCGGATCGTACCGATGATGAAGTGAGAGCGGCGCTATTCCCGACTCGTCGGCAGCGCAAGTACCCGCCGGGCGACACCCGAGGCTGGAAGCTAAATAATGCGCGGAAAGAGGTACGCAAGGACGACATCACTTCAAACATTCAACCTCTGGCATATAGGCCGTTCGACACGCGATATATTTACTACACGAGAACTATGGTCGACTGGCCTCGCATGGATGTAATGAAGCACATGACTGCTGGGCAAAATATCGGTCTCGTATATCGTCGTCAGATGCCAGAAGGTAAGTCCGCCAACTACTTCTTCATCACTGACAGCATCATCTCGGATGGTTTCATCAAGTCAGACAATAAGGGGAGTGAGACACTCGCGCCGCTCTACTTGTTCCACGAAGGGGCACCGCGTAGCTCAAACATGCGCGTGGAGAATGTGAAACACTTGCTCAAGAATGTGGACTCCGAGACCAGTCACGAGGACGTGCTTGACTACATCTATGGCGTAATGCACTCTCCTATCTACCGATCAAAATTCCAGGCACTACTCAAAGACGATTTCCCCGTCATTCCAGTGGCAGCCGATGAGGATGAATTCGAAGTATTTCGAGTCGCGGGCGCGAAGCTTCGTGGGTTACATCTTATGAGCGATCCGTCAGTTGAGGACTACATAACGAGCTACCCGGTAGTCGGCAGTGACACCGTCGATCGCTATGAGCTCATGGGTAACGATGTTTGGATCAACGACACCCAGTACTTTGGCGGTGTAGCCCCCGAGGTGTGGGAGTTTGAGATCGGCGCCTACGCGCCTGCGCAAAAGTGGTTAGAGCAACGTAAGCGACGGCGGCTTAGTAGCGAGGGCCTCGATCAATACCAGCGGATTATTAAGGTGCTGAGCGAGACTATAGGCGTGATGGAGGAGTTGTCAGAGTTCCCAGCCTCATGGGCAGGCGGGGCCGACGTGCTCGACGGCGGAAACGAGGAGTAAGAATTCCGCAGTTCTCGGCGGCCTTGGCACGTAGTCACACCAATTCCGCGTGCTCATCAGCGCTGAGAGTGATCACCATCCGGCGGAGCTACCCCGCCCCTAGGTTGAGCGCTCCAACGTGAAGGGCTCCGACATTGCGTCCCTGGAAAACTCTCTGCGTACTTTGCGGCATAACAACGCCGGTGCGCTGTTATGATCTCACCGTGGAGTGCGCCGACCATGACATCACTGATCGCGATGCGCTGATGGAGGTTTCGCGCTCAAGTTACTACGCGTGGTTGGGTCGTCAGCTACGTGATGAAACTCTCGGCGCGGCGGCATTGCCCGGGGTCTCAAAGTCAAGACCTTGACTCGTTGGGAGAGGTCGCGACGCTCCTACAAGTTTCCTCCCTGTTGCCTGCAGAAACGTGGTGCGTCCGTCTCGGGAATACAATGGCAAGATCAGGGACTCGAAGGCATCAGCCCTCCGCAGCTTGCGGGTCAACACGATTGTGGTCACGGGCGGCTATGTTCCCGTCAGACCGGGAGGGGCGAGACTTCTATCAAGGCTGTCTTGATTCTGTCTGGCCCTTCGATATCGCATAGCTGACGTGCGGTGAGAGATGGCTACCTATATGCGGCCGAGATTAGCGCTCGCGGCGCGTGTTGGGCTGGTTGCTGGCCGATCACACGCGTACTGGACTCGTCGAGGCCGCCGTAGATCCGCTTGGTTACATACGAAGTCCGTCGTACAGGCTCTTCGAAGTTGGCCGGGCATCGCTAGCAGCGGAATTGCTAAATGTTGGCCCGCTGGGCGCGGGTGCAGTGGAATCGTATCCGGCGGCGTGAGTTTTCGGTGTTACGGAACCCGCAGGCGACCTGACTTTTATCACCGAATCGGACATAGTAGACGCGTAGCGCGCTGACCTGGGGTGTTGTGTGGCTGGGCGGGTGGATTTGCGCACTAAGTGGGGTCTCGTAGGCTACGTTCGTGGCGTATGTACGGACGGTGAAGACCGCTTCGGGAGCGACAGCGGTGCAGATCGTGCACTCGTCACGACGAGGTGCCCGCGATATTGAACATCTTGGCTCGGCGCATGATGAGGCTGCGATCGTGGCGTTGAAAGCTGTAGCTGCGCGACGGATCGCAGGTGATCAGGAGGCCCTTGATCTGGGTGTGGGTGTATCGCCGGGCGGTACCGGCGCGCCGCTGCCGATCACCTCGTCGCGGATGAGTCACCTCTGCGACAGCGTGGCCGGGGTGTATGACGAACTCGGCTTTCAGACGGCGACCGGCGGTGAACAGGTATTTCGGGATCTCGTGATCGTACGGATCATCGAACCGACCAGCAAACTGGACTCGTTGCGGGTCTTGGCCGAGGCCGGGATCGAGACCGCGTCCTATCCCACCCTGAATCGGCGTCTGCCGATCTATGCCACGGCCGGGTGGCGTCAAGACTTGGCGGCCGCGTGCGCCGCCCATGCTGGTCTGGGGCCGGCCACGTTGTGTCTCTATGATGTGACGACCCTGTACTTCGAGACTGACAAGGCGGATGGGTTCCGCGAACCCGGATTCTCCAAAGGGCGCCGTCTTGAACCGCAGGTCACTGTCGAGTTACTCACCGACGCAACAGGATTCCCGTTGATGATGGAAGCTTTCGAGGGGAACAAGGCCGAGACGTTGACGATGATGCCCACCCTGACCGCGTTCATGACCGCTCACAAGCTGACCGATGTGACGGTGGTGGCCGATGCCGGGATGATCTCGGCGGCGAACATGAAAGCCATCGAGGATGCCGGGTTGTCGTTCATTCTGGGTGAGAAGATCCCCAGCGTCCTGTACCAGATTCAGAAGTGGCACAGGAACAATCCGAATTCCACACCCACTGACGGGTTGACCTTGACGCAGCCGCTGCCGGCGAACTCCAAGACCAGCTACCGCCGTCACCGGGTGGTGTACTACCGCTACAGTGCCGATCGGGCTCGCCGCAGCATCGGCGGTATCAACGAGCAGATCGCCAAAGCCGAGAAGGCGGTGGAAGGCAAGATCCCGGTCAAACGCAATCGGTTCGTCAAGCTCGAGGGCGGTGACCGAACTGTCAACCGGGAGCTAGAAATCAAGGCTCGCACCCTGGTGGGTGGAAGGCCTATGTCACTAATATCGACTCTCCGACAACCGATTTCGTGATCGGCTCGTATCACCAACTGTGGCGGATCGAGAAGAGTTTTCGGATGTCAAAGTCCGACCTGGCCGCCCGACCTATCTTCGCGCGCAAGGAAGATTCGATCCGTGCCCACCTCAGCGTCGTGTTCGCAGCCCTTGCAGTGACGCGCATTATCGAAGCCCGTACCGGGTGGTCGATCAAGAAGTTCGTCACCACCGCCCGCCGCTACCGCACCATCACCATCCAGGCCGGACAACAGACCTTGACCGCCGCCGACCCACTACCCGAGGATCTCCAGGCCGCGATCAACGCAGTCGCCGGTACGCACTAATTGATAAAGTCAGGTTTCAACATTTGTCGATCACACGTGGACGAGCGTCTCAACATCTCAACATCAGCGTCCCGAGTCTCAACACTCGTCTGCCGGAGCAAACGTAGAGTGACTCAAGTCACAAATACCCTTTAAACCTGAGCGGAATGCACTCAACTCTGCGTGCGTTGCACACTCTGATTGGCCATAATTGAGCCATACAGACTTAAGAACACGTAGAGAAAGGTGCACACGAAGTGGACAGCTTCACCCCCACCACCAAGACCCAGCAGGCGCTGAGTGCTGCGGTGCAGGCGGCGGCCGCTGCTGGCAACCCCGACGTGCGTCCCGCCCACATCCTGGTTGCGCTGCTCGATCAGTCCGACGGCATCGCATCGCCGCTGCTCAAGGCGGTCGGAGTCGATCCGTCGAGCATTCGCGCGCAGGCCCAGGCGATGGTCGATCGGGCGCCCACGGTGTCGAGCTCCAGCGCCCAGCCGCAGCTTTCCCGCGAATCGATCGCGGCGGTCAGCGCTGCCCAGCAACTTGCCACCGAACTGAACGACGAGTACGTCTCCACCGAGCATCTGGTGGTCGGCCTGGCCACCGGCGATTCCGATGTGGCCAAGCTCCTGCACAACGCCGGCGCTACCCCGCAGGCCCTGCGGGAGGCGTTTGTTGCCGTCCGCGGCAGCGCGCGGGTCACCTCCGAGGACCCCGAATCCACCTATCAGGCTTTGGAGAAGTACTCCACCGATCTGACCAAGGCGGCCCGCGAGGGCAAGCTCGACCCGGTGATCGGCCGTGACGCAGAGATCCGCCGCGTGGTGCAGGTGCTCAGCCGTCGGACCAAGAACAACCCGGTGCTCATCGGCGAACCCGGTGTCGGCAAGACCGCCATCGTCGAAGGCCTCGCCCAGCGCGTCGTCGACGGTGATGTGCCCGAATCGTTGCGCAACAAGACGGTCGTCTCCCTGGACCTCGGCTCGATGGTGGCAGGCGCCAAGTACCGCGGCGAGTTCGAGGAGCGGCTCAAGGCCGTCCTCGACGAGATCAAGGGCTCTGCTGGACAGATCATCACCTTCATCGACGAGCTGCACACCATCGTGGGTGCCGGCGCCACCGGCGATTCCGCCATGGACGCGGGCAACATGATCAAGCCGATGCTCGCGCGCGGCGAACTGCGACTCGTGGGTGCCACCACCCTGGAGGAGTACCGCCAGTACATCGAGAAGGACGCCGCCCTGGAGCGTCGTTTCCAGCAGGTGTACGTCGGTGAGCCGAGCGTCGAAGACGCCATCGGCATTCTGCGTGGCCTCAAGGAGCGCTACGAGGTGCACCACGGTGTGCGCATCACGGACTCCGCATTGGTCGCTGCTGCAACGCTTTCCGACCGCTACATCACCTCGCGCTTCTTGCCCGACAAGGCCATCGACCTCGTCGACGAGGCCGCATCGCGGCTGCGGATGGAGATCGACTCGCGCCCCGAGGAGATCGACGCCGTCGAGCGAGTGGTCCGTCGGCTCGAGGTCGAGGAACTCGCCTTGGAGAAGGAGACCGACGCAGCGTCGAAGGACCGCTTGGACAAGCTGCGCCAAGAACTCGCCGACGAGAAAGAGAAGCTCAACGAGCTCTCCGCCCGTTGGCAGAGCGAGAAGACCGCCATCGACGCGGTGCGCGACGTCAAGGAGGAGCTCGAACTGCTCCGCGGCGAGGCCGATCGCGCTGAGCGCGACGGAGACCTCGGTCGGGCCGCCGAACTGCGGTACGGCAAGATCCCGGGCCTGGAAAAGGACCTGGAGGCCGCGATCGAGAAGACCGGCACCGATCCCGACCAGGACGTGATGCTGCAGGAGGAGGTGGGTCCCGACGATGTCGCACAGGTGGTGTCGGCATGGACGGGCATCCCCGCGGGCAAGATGCTCGAGGGGGAAACCGCCAAGCTGCTGCGCATGGAAGACGAACTCGGCCACCGGGTCATCGGTCAGAAAGAGGCCGTGGTGGCAGTGTCCGACGCGGTGCGTCGAGCACGTGCCGGTGTGGCCGACCCGAACCGGCCGCTGGGTTCGTTCCTGTTTCTCGGTCCCACCGGTGTGGGCAAGACGGAGCTGGCCAAGGCGCTGGCGGAGTTCCTGTTCGACGACGAGCGCGCGATGGTGCGCATCGACATGAGTGAGTACGGCGAAAAGCATGCCGTGGCACGGCTTGTCGGTGCTCCTCCCGGATACGTCGGCTACGAGCAGGGCGGACAGCTCACCGAGGCGGTGCGGCGTCGTCCGTACACGGTGGTGCTGTTCGACGAGGTCGAGAAGGCCCATCCCGACGTGTTCGACATCCTGTTGCAGGTGCTCGACGAGGGACGCCTGACCGACGGGCAGGGACGCACCGTCGACTTCCGCAACACCATCCTGATCCTCACCTCCAACCTCGGTTCCGGTGGCGATCGCGACCAGGTGATGGCGGCAGTGCGCGCGGCGTTCAAGCCGGAGTTCATCAACCGTCTCGACGACGTGGTGATCTTCGAGGCGCTGAGCCCGGAGGAACTCGTCTCCATCGTCGACATCCAGCTCAACCAACTGCAGAAGCGGCTGGCCCAGCGTCGCCTGGAGCTACAGGTGACACCCAAGGCCAAGGAATGGCTGGCCGAGCGTGGTTTCGACCCGCTGTACGGCGCACGCCCGCTGCGGCGGCTGGTGCAGCAGGCCATCGGCGATCAGCTCGCCAAGGCGCTGCTGGCCGGCGACATCCGCGACGGCGACGTGGTGCCGGTCAACGTGTCGGCCGACGGGGAGTCGCTGGTTCTCGGCTGACGCCGATGACCGTATGAGCAGTCGAAAGGCTCTGCCCTCACCGGGCAGAGCCTTTCGTCGCATCACCTGTCTATTGGGAGCGGCTGCTCAGGCCGCGGGGGCCACGTGCGGCTCGAGGCGCTTGAGCGCCTGCCGGATGCGTGACTTCACCGTCGGCAGTGCGATGCCGAGTTCGTCGGCCACCTCTCGGTAGGTGAGGCCGCGGAAGTACGCCAGCTCGATCGCCTCGCGTTGCAGCTCGGTGAGCCGGTCGAGCACCGACCTGACCTCCCGCACCGTCTCTCGTCGTTCGGCCGATTCGATCACCACGTCGTGCTCTACGCGGCTCAGCTGTTCGGCGTTGGTGTAGGCGAGAGTCCTACGGCGCGAGGCGGATTCGGCGCGTACGCGGTCCACCGACCTGCGGTGTGTGAGGGTCATCAGCCAGCCGAGTACGGTCCCCGATTCTGGTCGGTAACCATCGGCGGAGCGCCATACGTTGAGGTAGACCTCCTGCGTGGTCTCCTCGCTGAGCCCGGGATCGCGCAGGATGCGCAGCGCCATGCCGTAAACGCGGTGACTGGTGAGGTCATAGAAGCGGGCGAAGGCCGCCGCGTCGCCTTGTCCGATGCGGTCTACGAGTGCAGCGAGTTCGTCAACGGAATCCACCATCATCACTCCCTCACGTGCTGACCCCCGTGCACCGAACCTAGTGCGTGGCGCCGACCGGGCGCCCGGGTCACGGAGCAATTGCGATGAAACCGCAATCCACGTCACGGTGCGATAACGGTGGTTGGGCGGTGCGGTGAATCGGAGGTGTCCGCCAAGTGTGACCGATCAGTCGGCGGTGTCGGCGGCGGCACGATACAGCCAGGAAACCACGAGTGCGCCGGGATCGACTACGCCTCTGGCATTTTCGCCCACATAGCTTGCCCGGCCCTTGGTGGCGGTGGTGTCTCGTGTCGCCTCGGCACCGGACTCCGCACTCTCGGCGACATCGGACAACGATCCGCCTTCCCCAAGGGTGTCGGACGCCGGTGAGAGCGCGTCGACCAGCGTTTTGTCGCCCACCTCGGCGCCACCGAGTGTTTGGATCTCGTGGAGCGCCGACGCCGATCCGTCGCGCAGCGCGGCGGTGAAATCGTCCTCGTCGGCAAACTCCTGCGCGAGATGGCGGAACAGCACGCCGAAGATGGCGCCCGACGTGCCGCCGGCGCGCACCAGATACGACGTGCTGATCGCCTTGAGAACGTCGGCGTGCGATCCGCGCAGCGGAAGGTCGAAGTGCCCCAGCGCCGCCTCCATGTTGGTGCCGAAATCGCCGTCGCCGGCCTTCTGATCGAGTTCGGTGAGGTCGTCGATCGATTCCTGCACCCGCTTCACGAACGTGGTGAGCCAGGCGTTCTCGTCGCCGCTGTCGGCGGCGTCGTCGGGCTGGGCAAAGGAGGTGTCGACGATTTTGGCGGGGCTGCGGGCCGGTGCCGCTGCCCAGCCGGGAGCGCCGGTGGGGGCGTCGAAGAGTTCGAGGAGCTCGTCGTCGGTGCGCAGGAGCGTGATCGACACGCCGGTCATGTCGAGGGCGGTGATGAAGGTGCCCACCATCGGGCGGGCCACGGTGATGCCGCGGCGGTCGAGGTCGGCGAGCGCCTCACCGAAGACCAGGTCGAGTTCGAGCGGATGCGCCGAACCCAGCCCGTTGACCAGGCAGATCACCTGCTCGTCGCGTACCAGCGAGAGCGAATCGACGATGGGGTCGATCATCCGGTTGACCAGTTCGCGTGCTCCCACCTTGGTGGCCTGCTCCACCCCGGCCTCACCGTGGATGCCCACACCGAACGCCATCTCGTCGTCGTCGAGCTCGAACGTGGGTGCGTCGGCGCCGGGGATGGTGCAGGCGTGATAGGCCACGGCATAGCTGCGCGCGTTGTCGACGGCGCGGCGCCCGATCTCGGCCACCGCGGCGAGGTCGTCGCCGCGGGCCGCGGCCGCGCCGCACACCTTCTCGACCAGGATCGTGGCCCCGGTGCCACGACGACCGGGACCCGAATCAGATTCTGTCGCAACGTCATCGGCGACGACCACCGAGTCGGTCTCGATCTCGTCGGCGAGCAGATGGCGTGCGATGCGGAAGTTCATCACGTCGCCGGTGTAGTTCTTCACCACGTGAAGTACGCCGGCGCCGCGATCAGCCCACTTCGTCGCGCCGACGATCTGCAGCGCGTTGGGCGAGGTGAACACCAGGCCCGGGCAGGCGGCGTCGAGCATGCCCGACCCGATCATGCTCGAATGCATGGGCTCGTGTCCGGACCCGCCGCCGGAGATCACCGCCACATGCTGGTGGTCGCCGCGATCGCGTCGGTGGAGGAAGCCGGGGTCGTTTTGCCAGCCGATGTCGGGGTGTGCGGCCACGAAGCCGCGGAGCGAGTCGGAGATGAAGGTGGACGGTGAATTGAGGATGTAGCCGTGGACGCTCACCCCTCTACGGTAGCCCCGAGTAGCGTCGGGCTATGGCCGTTACCTCCGCGATAGCCGCGTCAGTGCCGGGTCCGGTGGATGCCGACACCTCCTTCGTCGAGATCGACCTCGACCTCGGTGAGCCCGGCCCGCACGACCTGCTCGTCGAGGTGCGTGCGGTGTCGGTGAACCCGGTCGACGTGAAACAGCGCGCGTCGTTCGATCCGGCGGAGGCGCCCAAGGTGCTCGGCTTCGATTCCGCGGGAGTGGTTGTCGCCGTGGGTGCCGACGTCGAACGGTTCGCGGTGGGTGACGAGGTGTACTACGCCGGTGTCATCAACCGCTCGGGCAGCAACGCGCGCTTGCAGCTCGTCGATGAACACATCGTCGGACGCAAACCGGAGAACCTCTCGTTCGCCGAGGCGGCTGCGCTGCCATTGACGAGCCTGACGGCGTGGGAGTCGTTGTTCGAGAAGCTGCGGGTGAACAGGGTGGAGGAGGAGACGCTGCTGGTTGTCGGCGGTGCGGGTGGGGTGGGCTCGATGGTGATCCAGCTGGCGCGGGCGCTGACCGAACTCACCGTGATCGCCACCGCGTCGCGGCCGGAGTCTCTTGAGTGGGCGCGGCACATGGGTGCGCACTATGTGGTGTCTCCGCGCGAAATGCGTGGTGCTGTACCGGGAATCGTGCCGGAAGGCGTCGAGTACGTGTTCTCGCCGCATTCGGCCGGGAATGTGGACACCTATGCCGAGATCATGCGGGTGCACGGTCAGGTGGTGGCCATCGACGAACCCAAGGGCCTCGACACGTTGCCGTTCAAGCAGAAGAGTCAGAGCTGGCATTGGGAATTGATGTTCAGCAAGCCGCTGTTCTTGCCCCACGACGACTCGCAGCATCGGATTCTCGCTGAGGTGGCCGCACTGGTGGAGGCCGGCCGCGTACGCACCACCGTCAACCGGGTGTTCGACGGCATCACGGTGGAGAACCTGCGGGCCGCGCATCGGCTGTCGGAATCGGGGGAGGCGGTCGGCAAGATCGTGCTGGCCCGCTGAGCCGGGTGCCGAGCGGCGTCACGGTGGTTTCGACAAGCTCAACCAGCGGGTGGGGCGCTCAACCGGCGGGGGTTTCGACAGGCTCAACCAGCGGTGGGGCGTTCGACCGGCGGGTGGGGCGCTCGACCGGCGGTGGTTTCGACAAGCTCAACCAGCGGGGGCGCTCAACCAGCGGGGCGCTCAACCAGCGGGTGGGGGTTTCGACAAGCTCAACCAGCGGGGGCGCTCGACCGGCGGTGGTTTCGACAGGCTCAACCAGCGGGCGGGGCGCTCAAGCAGCGGGTGGGGGCGCTCAACCGGTGGTGGTCGCTCGGCTGGCGTGGTACTCGTCGATCGCTGCGGCGACCTGTGGGCGGATCGCACAGTCGGGGGCGTGATCGTTCACCAAACCGGCCGCCTGCATCATGGCGAACATCGTCGTGGGACCGACGAAACGCCAGCCGCGCTTCTTCAGATCTTTGGACAGTGCAACCGATTCCGGTGATGTCGTCATACTTCCCGGCATATGGTCGGGTGCGGGCGCGTAACGCCAGAAGTAGTCTTCCAGCGAACCCTCGGCGTCGATGAGGTCGACGGCTCGGCGGGCGTTGTTGATGGTGGCCTCGATCTTCCCGCGATGCCGGATGATCCCGGCGTCGCCGAGCAGTCGTTCGACGTCACGCTCACTGAAGCGAGCCACCTTCTCGATGTCGAAGCCGTGGAACGCAGCGCGGAAATTGTCGCGCTTGTTCAAGATGGTCCGCCAACTGAGTCCGGACTGAAACCCTTCCAGACACACACGTTCGAACAGAGCGATGTCGCCGGTGAGGGGGAATCCCCATTCCGTGTCGTGGTAGGTGGTTTCCGGTTCCGCTGCGGCCCACCGACAACGCCTGACGCCGTCGTCGCCGACAACCACGTCCGACATTGCACCCTCCTCGATCTGTGCTTGCACGGTATCGCGCGAGTCCGACACCCGAGACCGCGGCATACCCGACGACGGTGATCGACCACTCCGTAGGATGAGTGCCGTGACCTCCGAGAAGCCGTTCGACGCCGCCACCGACGCGAAGTATGTGCAACTCACCACCTTCCGCAAGGACGGTACGCCGGTGGCATCGCCGCTGTGGGCGGCCGTCGACGGCAACCGACTGCTGATGTGGACCGTCACCGACTCGTGGAAGGTCAAACGCATCCGCCGCAACCCGCGCGTGATCGTGCAGGCGTGCGATGCGCGAGGCACCAAGGTCGACGGCGCGGCAGTGGACGGCACTGCGGAGATACTCGACGCCGACGGCACCGCGCATGTGCGCGATGTGATCGCCAAGAAATACGGCGTCCTCGGTTGGGTGGCGATCAAGGGCAGCCTGCTGCGGCGCGGTAAGTCCGGCACCGTGGGCATCGCCATCAGCCCCGCTGCCGATCAGTATTAGAGGCTGGCGCGTCGACGCGTCGGTGTGCTCGCTGGGATCTGCGCGTAACACTGCGACCAGATCATTTCATGCTCGACGGGTGTGATCTGACCGGCGTCGAGCGCTTTGTCGGCGTCGCGAAGACGTTGGGCGAGAACACAGATGAGACGCCGTCGGGTAATCGCAGTGGTGTCGGCGCCATGTCCGGTCCACGATTCGAGCACGTGTATTCGGGTGCGGCAGGCATGCGTTCGACGGCCCACCCCGAACACCGCGACGGCCCCCGCTATGGCCCCGACGGCCACCCCGGCGGCGGCATGGACATCGCACACACTCGCCGCGTACAGCGATGCACACACCGCTATCAGCACCACGGCCGGCAGCCATCGCCACAGTCGTAGCCACCTGCGCTGCTGCGAGTTGGTGCCGGGTGGGTAGATCGCGATGCGGTGGCACACCCAATGCCGCGCATACCCCACCTGCACATAACCCCATCGAGCCTCGCCTGACACCGCCGGTTGAGGCTGCACTGCATCATCCATGCATATCGGTCTAAGCGCGCCGGTCGTCGGCAACAAGAATGCTGACGGCTTCTGAACGCCGCGACGGTGAATCTTGACGCCTTGTTGACGTCGGAGGCCGGAGATTGGCACTCGTTGTGTGACGTCTGTTCACCACAGTTCGCTTCAGTTCACCTGTGGGACGAGTTATCCACAGGAATCCTGACCTGCAAGAACCCCCTTGTCATCGAACACGTGTGCGAGTACCGTGATCGGTATGACCGAGTTGGGGGACCACCTTTCACTGACCGTCGTGGCCGAGGTGCTTCGCGCACTGACCGTCGCCGACGATGCGACCGGACGCCAGGTGTACGACGTCGTTGAGGTGTTGATCGCGCTCCGTAACCTTGTCGATCACCAGCTGGCCATGCACGTGGCCTCCCTCGACCGGCTCGGCGTGGCCAAGGCGCATGGCCGCTGCACCCGCGAACTGTTGATCGTGATGGGATTGGCACCGGTGGTGGCCCAGCGACTGCTGCGCATCGCTGCTGTACAGGACTCGGCCGGTGCCGTGATGGGGCATGCCGCCGACGGCGCGATTTCGGCCGAACATGTCGACGCCATTGTGCGCGGGGTTCGTCATGTCGACCAACGCATACCGCAAACCCTAGATGCGGAGGCGCGTAAGCGCGTAGTGAATGATCTTCTCGCCCAACATTTCTCCGGTGCCACCCCCGCAGAGATCGCCGACCGCGCCCATACGCTGGGCAATGAGCTCGCCGCCGACTCCGACGACGGGCTACCTGCGGCCGAGAACAGGGCGATCAACACGCTCACCTTGACCAGGCAGGAGGGTCGGGTGCAGATTCGCGGCGACCTCGACACCGTCGTCGGCGAGAAATTGTGGACCGCGGTCGACGCCCACGCCACGCCTCGCCCGCAGCCCGACGGGTCCCGCGACCCGCGCTCGCCTGACCGGCGTCGCGCCGACGCGCTGGAAACGATCCTGGATCTCGCCGCTACAGGTGGTTCGGGTGGGGTGATGGTGGCGGGCGCGCCGCGCACCCAGATCGCGTTGACGCTGCCCGCCGATACCCCCGCCCTGTCGTCGTTGCAGTTCCTCGGGTCAGTCACCGAGAGCACCGCCAAGAAGCTCGGCTGCGATGCCTCGATCACCGTGATGATCGTCGACGGTGAACAAGTACCGCTGGCGGTCGGTCGGGAGAAACGCCTGTTCACCGCGTCGCAGCGGAAAGCGTTGGTGTGCCGGGACACGGGCTGCATCAAATGTGGCGCACCGGCGTCGTGGACGCAGGCCCACCACATCGTGCATTGGGCCGACGGCGGTGACACTGACGTCGACAACGGATGCCTTTTGTGCCCGTCGTGCCACGACGACATCCACCACGGCGGCTGGGAGGTCGTCATGGGATTCGACCACCACCCCTGGTTGCGCCCGCCGGCCGCCGTGGATCCCCGCCGCGACCTCATTCCCGCCTACCGCCGACGCCGCATGCACATCGCCGACCTACCCGCCGCCGCCTGACCCCACACGGCTTTCGCGGAGCACCTTCGTGCACCCGACCGCTCGGGACCGCACACGTTGTTTGACAACTCCATAGTGTGAGCGCCGCCCGTGCGGTCCACCGCCAAGGCGCCGTCAACAATCCGAGTGGCCACGTATGGATCTCGTTAAGAGGTCTTTTCGCGGCTCTCCGGTGGGTCGCATGATGTGGTGCGCCGATCGCGATCCCTGCTGATCGGCCTTGACGACGAGGAGTTGAGAAGTGGGCGACGTCCTGTACGTGCTCGCCGTGATCATCGGCTTCGCGGTGTGCGTCCTGGTGGTCCGGGGCGTGGACGCGAGGTGCGGTCGATGAGTGCTGACGCAGTGGTGAACGTGATCCTGCTTGTGCTCGCGGCCGGGGTCGCGGTGTACCTCATGGTTGCGCTGATCCGTCCGGAGAAGTTCTGATGTTGGAGAGGATGTCCTGAGTGACTTCATCATTGGCGGCCACCGCGCAAGTGGCGATGGTGGTGGTGGTTCTGGCGGTGGCCTACGTCCCGTTGGGGGACTACATGGCCAGGGTGTACCGCAGCGACCGTGATCTCGCCGCAGAACGGGTGCTGTACCGGTTCGCGCGGATCGATCCGCGTCGAGAACAGACGTGGCTCGGCTATGCACTGGCGGTACTTGCCTTTTCGTTCGTGTCGGTCATGGCGCTGTACCTGCTGCAACGGATTCAGGGAGTCCTGCCGTGGTCGGACGGCAGGCCGGGCGTCAACCCGGCCACCGCGTTCAACACCGCGGTGTCGTTCGTCACCAACACCAATTGGCAGTCGTATTCGCCCGAGATGGTGATGAGCAACCTCACTCAGATGATGGGGTTGGCGGTGCAGAACTTTGTCTCGGCGGCGGTTGGCATGGCAGTGGCCGTGGCCCTCATCCGTGGAATCGTTAATCGGCGAGGCAACGGCCAGATAGGGAACTTCTGGGTCGATCTGACACGCGGCTGTGTGCGAATCCTGTTGCCGCTGAGCCTGTTGGCAGCGCTCATTCTGCTCACGCAGGGCGTTGTGCAGTCGTGGCACAGCGGGTTCGGCTTCTCGACCTTGAACGGCGATCAAGCCCGCAGCGTGGTGGGACCCTTCGCGTCCCAGGAGGCGATCAAGGAGCTCGGCACCAATGGTGGCGGCACCTTGTCGGCGAACTCCGCTCATCCCTTCTCCAATCCGACGCCGCTGAGCAACATCGTGGAGATCACTGCGCTGCTGCTGATTCCGGTGTGCCTCACCCGTACCTACGGCACCCTCGTGGGAGATCGTCGGCAAGGTGTGACACTGCTCGGTGTCATGGCCGCGATCTGGGGCTCGGTTCTCGCCATCACCTGGTGGTTTGAGGCGCACACCAACGGGATCGCAGCGCAGGCAGCGGGCGCCATGATGGAGGGCAAAGAGCAGCGATTCGGCATTCCGGCCTCGGTGCTGTTCGCGGTGTCGACCACCGGAACATCCACGGGTGCGGTTGATTCCGCCCATGACAGTTTCTCCGCCGGCGGCGGTGGAGCACTGATCTGGAACATCCTGCTCGGTGAGATCGCGCCCGGTGGTGTGGGTTCCGGACTCTACGGCATCCTCATGCTCGCCGTCGTGACCGTGTTCGTCGGCGGACTGCTGGTGGGACGCTCACCGGAGTTCCTCGGCAAGAAGATCGGGCAGCAGGAGATCACCATGGCTGCGCTGTACGTGCTGGTGATGCCTGCCCTGGTTCTCATCGGTGCCGGCATCAGCGTTGCCCTCGGTTCCACTCTCGACGCCCAGGGCAACGGTGGCGCGCCGGGGACCCCGGGATCGATCCACGGCTTTTCCGAGGTGCTCTACGCGTACACCTCGGCCGCCAACAACAACGGCAGCGCCTTCGGCGGACTCACCGTCACCTCCGACTGGTTCCAGCTGTCGCTGGGAGTGGCGATGCTGCTCGGGCGTTTGCTCCCGATCGTGTTCGTGCTGGCACTCGCCGGACTGCTCGCGCGGCAACGACCACGTGGCGCGGGCCGTGTGGCGGTCGCAGGCAACGAGCCGGAACTCGTTGCGGCTGGGGTCTCGACAAGCTCGACCAGCGGGGAGCGCTCGACCGGCGGGGAGCGCTCGACCGGCGCGGGCACCACGACGGTCGCCGTGTCCGAGGCCGACGCATCCACACTGCCCACCCACGGCGTCCTGTTCGGCACGCTTCTTCTCGGGACGATCCTGCTCGTCGCCGGACTCACCTTCTTCCCGGCCATGGCGCTGGGACCCATCGCGGAGGCTCTTCTGTGAGTGTCAACACCATCGATCACCAACCCACACAGTCGGTTTCGCAGCCGGAACACGACGAGGCGCACGACCTGGTCTCGCGTGGCTCCTTCGACCCGCGGCAACTGCTCACCGCGGTGCCGCAGGCAGTACGGAAGCTGACACCGCGTGCGCAGGCACGCAACCCGGTCATGTTCGTCGTGTACCTGGGTTCGGTCGTCACCACCGTGCTGGCGATCTGGCAGCCGTCATGGTTCGCGTGGCTCATCGCGGCCTGGCTGTGGTTCACCGTGCTGTTCGCCAACCTCGCCGAGGCCGTCGCCGAGGGCCGTGGCCGCGCACAGGCCGACAGCCTGCGAAAAGTGAAGCGCGACACCATGGCCCGTCGCCAAACGGACGGGGGTTCGGTCGAACAGGTGCCCGGTGCCGAACTGAAGGTCGGCGACCTCATCGTGGTGGAGGCAGGCGAAGTGATCGCGGGCGACGGCGACGTCGTCGACGGCATCGCCACCGTGGACGAGTCGGCCATCACCGGTGAATCCGCCCCGGTGGTACGCGAATCCGGGGGCGACCGCTGCGCGGTGACCGGCGGAACCGTCGTGCTCTCCGACCGGATCGTCGTCAAGATCACGGCGGCACCCGGGGAAACCTTCGTCGACCGCATGATCTCCCTCGTCGAAGGTGCGGCTCGCAAGAAGACTCCCAACGAGATCGCCCTCGACATCCTGCTGGCAAGCCTCACCGTGATCTTTCTGCTCGCCGTGGTGGCGGTGGGACCGATGCAGCAGTACGCAGGCCAGTCACCGGACCCGATCAAGCTGATCGCACTGCTGGTCTGCCTGATCCCCACCACCATCGGCGCGCTGCTCAGTTCGATCGGCATCGCGGGAATGGATCGGCTGGTGCAGCGCAACGTGCTGGCCATGTCGGGGCGGGCGGTGGAGGCCGCCGGCGACATCGACACACTACTGCTGGACAAGACGGGCACCATCACCTTCGGCAACCGGCGCGCCACCGAGATCTATCCGGCCCCCGGCACATCGACCGCGGAGCTCGCCGAGGTTGCCTACCGCTGCAGTCTGGCCGACGACACTCCCGAAGGTCGCAGCATCGTCGACCTGTGCCTCGGCGACCACGACGTGACGCCCGTCGCGGCCGCACGCGGAAATGGGCCGCAACCCGATCACGAGGTGGTGCCGTTCACCGCCGAGACACGGATGAGTGGAGTGGACCTGTATCCGTCCGGCGGGGGAGTGGTCCGTTACCGGAAGGGCGCGGCCGATGCGGTGGCCCGATGGGTGAACGGACTCGACGGAACCATCCCGTCGCAGGTGACCGATCGGGTGGCCGACATCTCGACGGCAGGTGCCACTCCTCTGGTCGTCGCCGTGTACGACGAGAGCGAGGGCGTAGCGCCACGAATCCTCGGGGTGATCCAGCTCTCCGACGTGGTGAAACCGGGGATGGCCGACCGGTTCGCGCAGCTGCGGCAGATGGGTATCCGTACCGTCATGGTGACCGGGGACAACCCGCTGACGGCACGGGCCATTGCCGACGAGGCCGGTGTGGACGACTTCGTCGCCGAGGCGACGCCCGAGGACAAACTGACCCTGATCCGGGCCGAGCAGTCCGGCGGGCGGCTGGTGGCCATGACCGGCGACGGCACCAACGACGCTCCGGCCCTCGCGCAGGCCGACGTCGGGGTGGCGATGAACTCGGGGACCTCGGCGGCCAAGGAGGCCGGCAACATGGTGGACCTCGACTCGGATCCGACGAAACTGATCGACGTCGTGGCCATCGGCAAGCAACTGCTGATCACCCGCGGTGCGCTGACCACCTTTTCGCTGGCCAACGACCTCGCGAAGTACTTTGCGATCCTGCCCGCGATGTTCGTGTCCATCTACCCGCAACTCGACGCCCTGAACATCATGCGCCTGCATTCCGCGCAGTCGGCGATCGTCTCGGCGGTGGTGTTCAACGCCCTCATCATCATCGCGTTGATCCCGTTGTCGCTGCGCGGGGTGCGATACCGGCCGAGTTCGGCGTCACGCCTGCTGGGCCGCAATCTGCTCGTCTACGGCGTCGGCGGTGTGGTGACCCCGTTCATCGGTATCTGGCTCATCGACCTCGTCGTCCGCTTCATCCCGGGAATGGGGTAATCACATGAACACGATCGTCTCCGGATTCGCGCGGCAGTGCGCCGCGGCCTTCGCGGTCCTCGTCGCACTCACCGTCGTGCTCGGTGTCGCCTACCCCGCCGTGGTGTGGGCGGCGTCCCGATTCGACAGCCACTCCGCAGAAGGGTCGCAGGTCACCGACGCGCGCGGCTGCAGCGCGGGTTCCACGTTGATCGGCCTGGACCCGCACACTGCCGCAGGTGAGCCCGACTCGTTCCTGCATGCACGCGTGCTGGGGTCGGCCGACGATCCGATGGCGCCCGGCGACCCGTCCGCCTCGGCCGCCAGCAACCAGGGCCCCAACAGCGAATTGCTGGCGCACAACGTCGAGGCACGTCGGGCCATCATCGCGGCCCGCGAGAACGTGGCTCCCGCCGCGGTGCCCGTGGACGCCGTCACCGGGTCCGGGTCGGGCCTGGACCCGCAGATCAGCCCCGCGTACGCGGCCATCCAGATCCCCCGGATCGCACGCAACAGTGGACGCACCGAAGCGCAGATCCGGGCCGTGATCGACGAGCACACCGAAGGCCGGCAATGGGGATTCCTCGGTCAGCCTCGGGTGGACGTGCTCGCCGTCAACCTGGCTCTGGGCCACACCGTGTGTCGATAGACTCGGCTGCATGGGCTCGGATACGGACACCCGGGGAAGGCTGGAGGTCTTCCTCGGGTGCGCGCCCGGAGTGGGTAAGACCTACGAAATGCTGTCGCAGGCAAGGGGTCTGATCGACGAGGGCGTCGACGTGGTGATCGCCGTCGTGGAATCGCACGGGCGTTCGGCCACTGCCGCGCTGACCGACGGAATCGAGCAGGTTCCCCGTCGACCCGTCGAGTACCGGGGCGCTGTGCTCGAAGAGATGGATCTCGACGCCGTCCTGGCGCGTCGGCCACGCGTCGCCCTCGTGGACGAGCTCGCGCACACCAACGCGCCCGGGTCGCGGAATGGCAAGCGCTGGCAGGACATCGAGGATTTGCGTGATGCCGGTATCGACGTGCTGACGACGGTGAACATCCAGCACCTCGAGAGCCTCAACGACGTCGTCGCACAGATCACCGGGGTGATCCAGCGCGAGACCGTGCCGGATTCGGTGGTCCGCGCAGCAGACCAGATCGAACTCGTGGACATCGATCCGCAGGCGCTGCGCCAACGTCTCAGTGCCGGCAAGGTGTACCCGACGGGGCGCATCGACGGCGCGCTGAGCAACTACTTCCGGCAAGGCAACCTCACCGCACTTCGTGAGCTGGCTCTGCTCTGGCTCGCCGACCGCGTCGACGACACGCTGGCCGACTACCGCGCCACACACGCGATCACCGAGACGTGGGAAGCACGTGAACGAGTGGTGGTGGCGATCACCGGTGGACCGGAGTCGGCGACCCTGATGCGACGCGCGAGCCGGATAGCGTCGCGGTCGAGTGCCGAACTCGTGGTGGTGCACGTGGTCCGCGGCGACGGGCTGGCCGGCGACCCCGCAGCCGACATGGCCCGACTACATGACCTGGCAGCAGGATTCGGTGCTCGTATCCACACGGTGGTCGGCGACGACATCCCGTCGACGCTGCTCGATTTCGCCCGTGGCGTCAACGCCACCCAACTGGTGCTCGGAACATCCCGCCGCCCGAGATGGCAGCGACTCTTCGACGAAGGGGTCGGCGCCGCGGTGGTCAGCCGCAGCGGCAAGATCGACGTCCATATGGTGACGCACGAGGAGACGCGGCGACGCAACCGCCTCGACATCCGCGACACGCGTTTTCATCGGCCGCTGAGTTGGGCGGCGGCCGTCGTGGTGCCGGTGGTGATGACCAGTGTGTTGGCCCTGTTGGACCGGTGGCTCGGGTTCGCGTCGGAGACCGCGCTCTACTTCGTCACGGTGCTGGCGGTGTCGCTACTCGGTGGCGTGGGGCCCGCGGCACTCTCGGCATTGGTGAGCGGACTGCTGCTCAACTACTTCTTCACCGACCCACGATTCACCTTCACGATCGCCGAACCCGACAACCTCATCACCCTCCTGGTGATGTTCGTCATCGCGATAGCGGTTGCCGCGCTGGTTGATTCGGCATCCAACCGGCGACGGCAGGCGCGGCTGGCCACCCGTGACGCAGAGCTGCTGGCGCTGTTCTCCGACACCGTGCTCGGCGGCGCCGACGTCGCCGGACTCCTCGACCGCGTGTGTGAGACCTACGACCAGACGGCCGTCTCGATTGTGCAGCGCGCCATGGGTTCTGCTCCGCAGCTGGCGGCGTCGGTGGGCGACGATCCACCGGTGCGAGCCGATGGTGCCGACACCGTCTGCCCGATACCGGGCGGAGAGTACGAATTACTGTTGCGCGGACCGAAACTCGGCGGGCGTGACCGTCGCGTGCTGACGTCGGTGGCGATGCAGGCCGCGGGCGCGGTGCAGCGGCAACGGCTCGAACGTGAGGCGGCAGATGCGCGGGCGCTCGCGAAGACCGATGAGATGCGGCGAGCGTTGCTCTCGGCGGTGAGTCATGACCTGCGCACCCCGCTCGCCGGCGCCAAGGCCGCGGTGTCGAGTCTGCGCAGCGACGAGGTGACGTTTGGGCCCGAAGACACCGCGGAACTGCTCGCCACCATTGAGGAGTCGATCGATCAGCTCTCCGCGCTGGTCGGCAACCTGCTGGATTCGTCGCGGCTGGCCGCCGGTGCCGTGCGGCCGCGACTGGTGCGGACCTATCTGGTGGAGGTGGCGCACCGCGCCACCGCGGCGGTGACCCGGCTGGAGGCCACCGCACCCGAGGTCACATTCGTCTTCGACGAGATGTGGGCGTTCACCGACGGGGGGCTGCTCGAACGGGTGCTGGCCAACCTCATCGACAACGCGATCCACCACGGCGGCGGCCGCGTCGAGGTGCACGTGGCACGCGATGCGTCCGATGTCGAGGATCAACGTTGCGTGATCCGGGTGATCGATCACGGCGCGGGCATTCCCGTCGAGCGCCGGGCGGAGGTGTTCGGCGCCTTTGTCCAGGGTGGTGACCGCAACGGGTCCGATGGTGGTGTGGGCCTGGGGCTTTCGGTTGCCGCGGGCTTCGTGTCCGCGCTCGGCGGGGCCCTCGGCGTCGAGGAGACCTCGGGGGGTGGCACCACAATGGTGATCTCGCTGCCCATGGAGCCATCGCCGGACTCTGCGGCGCTGCTTGACTCGAGGTCGGAGACGGTGCACGGCGAGGTGGCACCGTGAGCGACAAGACGCGGGTACTGGTGGTCGACGACGAACCACAGTTGTTACGTGCGTTGCGGATCAATCTCGCCGCCCGTGGTTTCGCGGTGACGACGGCGTCGACCGGAGCGGGCGCCCTCATGGCCGCTGCCAAGGAGAATCCGCAGGTGGTGGTGCTCGACCTGGGCCTGCCGGACATCGACGGTTTCACCGTGCTGGAGGGGCTGCGCGGCTGGACGAACGTGCCGGTCATCGTGCTGTCGGCGCGCGGGGAGTCGGTGGACAAGGTGGCCGCCCTCGACGCGGGTGCCGACGACTACGTGACCAAACCCTTTGGCATGGACGAGTTCATCGCGCGCCTGCGCGCGGCGGTCCGACGAGGTGTGGCCGCGCCCGACGCGGTCGAGGCGCCGATGGTGGACGCCGGGGCGTTCCGCGTCGACCTGAGCACCAAGCAGGTCACTCGCCACGGCACACCGGTGCACCTGACACCCACCGAGTGGGGAATCCTGGAATTGCTGGTACGCAATGAGGGAAAGCTGGTGGCGCAGCGCGATATTCTCGCCGCGGTGTGGGGTCCCACGTACCTCAACCAAACCAATTATCTCCGTGTGTATCTGGCGAGTCTGCGGCGCAAACTCGAAGACGACCCGGCCCATCCGGAGCATCTGCTCACCGAGGCGGGTATGGGGTATCGCTTCGTGCGTACCTGACCGCGGTCGAGCGGATTCGCTCACCAGGAAAGTTGCCTACTGCAAGCAACAGCGGTAGTTTCGACCGTTGTTGACAAGTAAACCGAGGTCGGCGTCGGTGCCGACCTCGGAGTCAGTTGCGGACCTGCGGTAGGCGGTGGACGGTATCGCCTGTCAGGTGCGGCACCGATCGTCGCGTCGGTGCGTCAGACGTCGAGCGAGCGTCGAAGATCCCAGGAGTGACCGAACAGCCGCAGGCGTACCCGGTTTCACCAGATTTCGCTGAACGAGGGATGTAGCACACGGCCCTTGTGACCCCACGGCACGCGATGCTCCCCCTTTTTCCGACCGTTCACTGAGAGGTAGGCATGAGTGAGAATCCGGATTCCGGTACGCCGGACCGAATGCATGACGAGAACTCCACAGATGATTCGACGTTGCGCAAGGCGATTGCGGCGTCCGCGATCGGCAACGCGACGGAGTGGTACGACTACGGCGTTTACGCTGCGACGGCCACATATCTCACCACCGCATTCTTCCCCGGTGAGCTGGGCAGTCTGGGAACGATGCTCGGATTCGCCATCTCGTTCATCCTGCGTCCCGTCGGCGGCTTCATCTGGGGTCCGATCGGTGACCGGATCGGCCGAAAGTCCGTGCTGGCTCTGACGATCGTGCTGATCGCGGGTGCAACAGCACTGATCGGCGTACTCCCCACCCACGCGGTGGCAGGGGTCTGGGCCCCGGTACTACTGATCCTGTTGCGCGTTGTCCAGGGCTTCTCGACGGGAGGCGAGTACGGCGGCGCGGCCACCTTCATGGCCGAGCACGCCCCCGACAACAAGCGCGGAAAGTACGGCAGTTTCCTCGAATTCGGCACGCTGGCCGGGTTCGTCATGGGATCGGCCATCGTTTTGGGACTCGACCTGCTTCTTTCCGACGAGGCCATGCAGTCGTGGGGTTGGCGACTGCCCTTCTTCGTCGCATTGCCCCTCGGCCTTGTCGGCTTGTACCTCAGGACCCAGGTCGGCGAGTCGCCGGTGTTCGAAGAACTCGAGGACGAGCACAAGCTCGAGAAGTCGCCGGGGCAGGAGATCGTCGATCTGGTCCGCGAGTACTGGCAGCCGGTGCTGATCATGTTCGGCATGGTCATCGCACTCAACGTGGTGAATTACACGCTGCTGGCCTATCAACCGACGTATCTCGAGTCCACCATCGGCATGAGCACGGACACCTCGACTGCGGTGATCCTCATCGGCGAGTTGGTGATGATGCTGGTGATTCCGTTCTTCGGCGCGTTGTCGGATCGCACCGGGCGAAAACCACTGTGGTGGGCGTCGCTCATCGGCCTCTTCGTGCTGGCGCTGCCGATGTACTGGATGATGGGTCAGGGATTCGCCCTCGCGATCATCGGGTTCGTCGTGCTGGGCCTGTTCTACATTCCGCAGCTGGCGACGATCTCGGCGACGTTCCCCGCGATGTTCCCGACGCAGGTGCGGTATGCGGGTTTCGCGATCTCCTACAACGTGGCCACCGCCGCATTCGGTGGTACGGCTCCGCTGGTGAACGACGCGGTGGTCAAGGCCAGTGGTTGGAACCTGTTTCCCGCGCTGTACATGATGATCGCCTGTGCCATCGGCATGGTGGCGTTGGTGTTCCTGAAGGAAACCGCCGGAGTGTCGATCCGCGGGACCGGGGTGCCGAGCAAGGAGCGCGATCTCGAGATGGCACGCGCAGCCTAGGGCACGCTCGACTCGATTGTGGGCACGCTCGACTCGGATGTGGGCACGCTCGACTCGGTTGTGGGCACGCTCGGCGCGGTTGTGGGCACGCTCGGCGCGGTTGTGGGCACGCTCGACGGTCAGCCGAGCAGGCGTAACGCCATGTGGGTGTAGGCACGCGCGGCGGTCACCAGGTCGGCGATGGCCACCGACTCGTCGGGTTGGTGCGCGTCGGCGTTGATGTCGCCCGGGCCCAGCACGATCGCGGGC
Organism: Gordonia sp. NPDC003425; assembly: GCF_053588635.1. Taxonomy (NCBI): domain Bacteria; kingdom Bacillati; phylum Actinomycetota; class Actinomycetes; order Mycobacteriales; family Gordoniaceae; genus Gordonia; species Gordonia sp. NPDC003425. The sequence continues at coordinate 29,044 of NZ_JBSFQI010000006.1, forward strand.
ACACCGAGATCGCGACTGATGAACCCACCGTCGCATGCGGCTGTCCAACCTCCCACCGAGACAGGGTGATCGAGCGCGGCCAGCGCGTCGGAGGCGGTGGTGACGAGCGAATGTGCTGCGGCGGTGGAGAATCCGGGCATCTCCATGGTGACGCGCACCTGCACTCCGATGCCGTCGGAGTCGATGCCGGCCGCCGAGATTCGCTCACGCAGGTCGTCGGCGATCCGGTGAGCGTCCTCGGTCGGTAGCAAACGGCGGTCGATACCCAGCGAGCACATCGGTGCCACTACCGAGATCCCTTGTCCGCCAATGATTGTGCCCACATTCCAGGTTCCGGTACCGAGGAGCGGATCCGGGGCGAGATCGAGACGAGCCTGGTCGGCGCGGATCAGTTCGATGATCGCGGCAGCAGCCATGATCGCGCTGCGCCCGTCGGACGGTCGTCCGGAATGCGCTGCGCGGCCGGTGATGTCGATCTCCAGATACGATGCGCCACGGCAGCCGCGGACAACCTGCAGGTTGGTGGGTTCGGCGACGACGCAGCCGAGGAACTCTGTGTCGATCGGGCCGCCGATGAGATCGCGAACGCCGGAGCCGTGTTCTTCCTCGTCGACCGTGCACACCAGTTGCACAGGCCCCGACAGTCCACCCGGCGCCGACGCGAGCGCCGACATCGCGGCGACGACCGCGGCCAGCCCACCCTTCATGTCGGTGGCGCCGCGACCGTAGAGTCGGCCGTCGGCGCGTCGCACCCGGTAGGGGTCGCCGGTCCAGCCCGGTCCGGCGGGCACCACGTCGGAGTGACCGAGGAACATCAGGCCGGGGCCATCGCCGCCGGGCAGTGTGGCCGTCAGGTTCGGCCGTCCGGGCGCGACCTCCCATGTGGTGACCACGAACCCGGCTTCGCGGCAGGCCTCCTCGAGCACCGACACGGCGGCGGCCTCGGTGCCGCCGGGATTCTCGCTCGGGGCCTCGATCAGCGACGTGGTGAGCGCCGTTATCTCCTCGGCCGAGATGTGCGCGAATGCCGGGGTGGTCACCCTGACATCTTTGCGCAGCTCTCCGCGAGGCGCCGAACGCCCTCGTCGATCCGGTCGGGGGTGCTCGAGGCAAAGCACAACCGCATGGCGTTGCGGAAGCGGCCGGTGGGCGAGAGCGCAGACCCGGGGATGAACGCGACACCGTCGGCGAGCGCCACGTCGAACAATTCACGGGTGTCGATGCCGGCGAGGTCGCCGTCGAGCGTCACCCAGAGGAAGAAGCCGCCCTCGGGGTCGGTGGCACGCACCTGATCGCCGAAGTGGCGGGCAAGTGCGTCGCGCATCGCTTGCTTGCGTGTGCGGTAGAGCGTCCGTAGACCGCGCAGGTGCTCATCGAGGCCCCCGCGGGAGATGTACTCGGCGACGATGTGCTGGTTGGGGACGTTGGTGCAGGTGTCCATCGCCTGTTTGCCGTTGATCAGCAACTGTCGCAACGAGGGGTCGGCGTCGACCCAGCCGACCCGCCATCCCGGTGCCAGGATCTTGGAGAACGTGCGCACCGAGAAGACCAGCGGATCGGCCGGGCTCAGTGTCTGGAAGGTGGGGATGTCGGCGCCGGCGAATCGCAGCAGACCGTAGGGGTCGTCGTCGATGATGACCGAGCCCCACTGGTGGGCGAGCCGCAGTAGTTCGCGGCGCCGTTCCTCGCTGAGGGTGACGCCGGACGGGTTCTGGAAGGTCGGGATGGTGTAGATCGCCTTCGGGGTGCGGCGGGCGCGGGTGACGAGTTGTTCGAGGGTGTCGACCTGCATGCCGTCCTCGTCGACGGGGACCTCGAGGAGTTGCGCGCCGTAGGACAGCGCCGTGGCGCTGCCATTGGTGTAGGTGGGGGATTCGACCACGACGAGGTCGCCCGGGTCGATGAAGAGCTTGCCGGCAAGGTCGAGTCCCTGCATGCCGCCGGTGGTGATCACCAGGCGGTCGTGTGTCGAGGGGTCGGGGGTGGTGGCCAGGTAGTCGACGAGCAGTTGCAGCAGGCGTGGTTCACCCTCGGTGGCGCCGTAGGTGAACGACGAATTGTCGAGGATTTCGCCGGCGATCCGGCGGAACTCGTCGGCCGGTACCGCCTCGTCGGCAGGCGAACCCATTGCGAAACGCACGATGTCGTGTGTCTGCGACGCGAGCAGCGACGTCGACGAGTCGATCATCGAGCCGACGAGATCCTTGGCTCGTCCGGCGAGCGGCAATGTGGGCGCGCCGCGGCGCAGGTCGTGTAGGGACTCATGGGTGTCGGCGGTCATCGTCGGCTCACTTCCGGATCAGGTCACGCGGGAAGGTGGTGAAGGTCTCCACCCCGCTGGGGCTGACGCGCACCGACTCCGAGAGTTCGAAGCCGTAGTCGTCCATCCACATACCGCAGATGATGTGAAAGGTCATGTTGGTCTCCAGGATCGTTTCGTCTTCGGTGCGGACGCTGATGGTGCGTTCGCCCCAGTCGGGTGGATAGCCGATTCCGATGGAATAGCCGAGCCGGGAAGGCTTTTCGAGACCGTACTTTGCCAGCGTCCAATTCCAGGTGGAGGCGAGTTCGCGGGTGGCCACACCGGGGCGGATCGCGCTGAGCACGTTGTCGAGTCCTTCGGCGGTGGCCTTTGCGACATAGTCGAGATCCTTGGTCGGGGTACCGAGCGCGACGGTGCGGGCCAGTGGTGTGTGGTACCGATTGTGTGCTCCCGCCAACTCCACCACCACCGCCTCGCCGTCGGCGAAAGTGCCCTGATGCCAGGTGAGATGCGGGGTATCGGCGGCGGCGCCGGTGGGCAGCAGGGGCACGATCGCGGGATAGTCGCCCCCGAACTCGTCGGTTCCGGTGATCTGCGCCATCGAGATCGCTGCAGCGGCATCGCATTGCCGCACACCGACATCGATGGTGTCGACGGCTGCTCGCATCGCTTCGGAGCACACCATGCCGGCCTGTCGCATGAGTTGGATCTCGGCGTCGGATTTCACCGACCGCACCCAGTTGACCAGTTCGAAGTTGTCGACGAGCTTCCACTCCGGGATGGCGTTGAACAATGCGCGATATGCTTTGGGGGAGAAGAAATGCGAGTCCATCTCCAACCCCACCGACCCGGCCCGTGAGGCGGGTGCGATGAGATGACGTTGTCGAAGCGCCCACGCCACCCAGTCGAAGGGATGAACATGCGGTCGGTGGACGTAGTTCTCCGGGTAGCCGACGATCTGCTCGGCCGGAAGCCACGAGGTGCGGTGCGCCCCATGGGCATCCATCTCACGAGCGAAGAACACCATGTGACCCTCGATCGGCACGAACAGCATCTGCGGGGTGTAGAACGACCACGCGTTGTACCCGATCAGGTAGAAGATGTTCGCCGGATCGGTGACGATGATCGCCGAAAGTCCCTGCAGGTCCATCCTTTCGCGAACACGGGTGAGCCGCTGTTGGTATTCGCTGTCGGTGAACAGTTGCGCGCCGAGGTACACCTACCGTCTCCTCGCCTGGGGGTTTCGGGCGGATGTCACCATCGGCGGGAGGCGGGAAGAGGATCGGCGACGGTCACGTGTCCACCGTGGGGGCGGATGGTCGGATTGTCAATCGGGGCGGATTGTGGGCACGCTCGACGGAAGTCTGGGCACGCTCGACGCGGTTGTGGGCACGCTCGACGGAAGTCTGGGCACGCTCGACTGGGATGTGGGCACGCTCGAGGGGTTACCGTGGGCGTCATGTTCCCCGACGACGCGGCGCCCGATCGGCCCGTGCTGGTGCTGCTCGAGTCGCCCGGGGCTCCGCCGCCGTACAACCTCGCCGAGATCGAGACGCTTGCCCGGGTGCGGCGGGCCACGGCCACCGACCTGCCGTCGGCGTTACCGGGCGCCGACATCCTGGTCCTCTGGGACTTCTTCTCCCGGGCACTGCGCGACAACTGGGGCCCGGCCACGCAGACGCTTCGCTGGGTGCATGTGTGCGCCGCCGGGGTGGATGCACTGCTGTTCGACGAACTGGCCGAATCCGACGTGGTGGTGACCAATGCGCGCGGCGTCTTCGACGTCCCGATCGCCGAGTTCGTGCTGGCATCGATCCTCGCCCGGGACAAGAAGCTGGCCGACTCCCGACGTTCACAGGCGGTACGCGAGTGGCACCACCGGGAGACCATCCGCACGCAGCACACCTCGGCCCTGGTGATCGGGACCGGGGGCATCGGGCGGGCGATCGCGCGGATACTGCGGGCGGTGGGAATCCGGGTCACCGGCGTCGGCCGTGTGGCCCGTGAACACGATCCCGACTTCGGCACCGTTCATCCGAGCGCCGATCTCGCGGCGCACGTGGGCCGGTTCGACAACATCGTCGCGGCAGCCCCCTTGACGGCGCAGACCGACGGGCTGATCGACGCGACGGTGCTGGCCGCGATGGCACCGCACGCCCACCTGATCAACGTCGGCCGCGGTCGCCTCGTCGACGAGAACGCACTGGTCGATGCGCTCCGGAGCGGTCGCGTCGGCCACGCCTCGCTCGACGTGTTCGCCACCGAACCACTCGCCGCCGACAGCCCGCTCTGGGGCCTGGACAACGTCGCGATCTCCGCGCACATGAGCGGCGACGTGGTGGGCTGGCGCGACGAACTGGCCGACCAGCTGCTCGGCAACCTGCGCATATACCGACGCACTCCACCCGGTGATCTGCCCGCGGCACTGCACAACGTGGTGGACAAACGACGCGGCTATGTCGTGCAGAGCACACCGTGAGTGCCCTGAAGTAGGCTGTAGCGCGATGACCATCGTCTATTTCGTGATCGCAGCCCTCGCGCTCGCCGGCGCGGTGGCCCTCCTGTGGCTCGATCGTAAGCGTTCTTCCGAGCAACGGCACCAGCGCGCGGTGTGGGGCGACACCCACGATTTCAAGTTCCGCAGCTCGGACACCAAGCTGCGCAAGGCCTTTCACCGCGCGACGATGAACGTTCCGGAGAGCGTCGAGGCGCGCGATGTGGCATACGGGCATTTCGGCGGGGCCGAGGCGGTGGTGTTCGACCTCGCAGAGACGGGCACCGTGATCGCGGTACGGCGTTCGTCGCCGTCGAAGGTCATCGTCGACCTGCGCCACGAGGACGTCCTGGCCCCCGCGGAGGACGACGTGGAGTTGCTCGGCGCGATGGGGCCGCGCGTCATGTTCTCGAACAACCTCGACGTGGCACGTCGGGTCTGCGACCGACGGATGGTGGCCCTGGCCAACAACGCGCCCGCCTACATCGAAGTGCTGTGGAACGAGGGCAACTGGGCGCTCGGCTCGATGCCGCTGACCGAGGACCCCACCGAACTCGACACCGGCCTGGAAGTGGTGCGACGGTTCGCCGACCTGCTACGGGTGTTGCCGCCGGTCCGTGACCCGCAGGATTCGCCCGACCCGCGCGACCCGCACGGCCCGATCCGCGCCGAGCTGGCCGACGAGAAGACCGAATCGATGCGTGACAAGAACCGCCGCGCCGCGCGTGCCGAGGCACCTGCACGCGACAGCAGCCCGCGTGAAACCACCTCGACCGGACGCGGGATGAGTCCGATGCCGGTGCGGCGCGGCTCGCGAACCTCGCCGCCGGACGAGACCCAGCCGCCCGAGCGACCCAACCGCCACCGCCGCGACTAGTCACGTGCGGCCGATGCACGATGTGAGAGAGAGCCGACCGTGACCTCGTCAACACCTTCCGCACCGTCCACCCCGCCTGCGGTGAATCCCGACGACCGCGCCGCCCTTGCGCGCCTGGTCGCCGAGTTGTCGGTGGTGCACGGACGGGTGACGCTGTCGTCGGGCCGCGAAGCCGATTACTACGTCGACCTGCGCCGGGCCACACTGCATCACGAGGCCTCCCCGCTGATCGGTCGCCTCATGCGTGAGCTCACGTTCGACTGGGCCTACACCTCTGTCGGCGGTCTCACCCTGGGCGCCGACCCGGTGGCCACCGCGATCATGCACGCACCCGGCCGGCCCATCGACGCGTTCGTGGTGCGCAAGGCGGCGAAGGCGCACGGTATGCAGCGCCGTGTGGAGGGTCCCGACATCGCCGGCAAGACCGTGCTCATCGTCGAGGACACCAGTACCACCGGCGGGTCACCGTCGACCGCGGTCGAGGCGGCACGCGAGGCCGGCGCCACCGTGGTGGGGGTGGCCACCGTGGTGGACCGGGCCACCGGCGCCGACGAGGTCATCGGCAAACTCGGCGTTCCCTACCGCTCGCTGCTCGGGCTCGCCGACATCGGGCTCGCCTGAGCCGTGACGATCGACGGCCCGGAGGACTCCGGTCCCGGCCCGACGGAATGGCAGGCCGGTGCACCGGTGGGAGTGGGGCCGTGGGCCGACGAGCACGACGGTCCGCCGCCGGACGATCCGCGCTACGACCCGACGCTGCTCGCCGAGGGTGACACCCGCAACGTGGTGGACGCCTACCGGTACTGGACGCGTGAGGCGATCGTCGCCGACATCGATGCCCGCCGGCATCCGTTTCACGTCGCCATCGAGAACTTCGCGCACGACGCCAACATCGGCACCGTGGTGCGCACGGCCAATGCGTTCGCGGCCGCCGCGGTACACATTGTGGGACGGCGTCGATGGAATCGCCGCGGCGCCATGGTCACCGACCGCTATCAGCATCTCGAACACCACGAGGACGTGGACGCGTTGATCGCTTGGGCGAGGGACCGGGGACTGGCGGTGGTGGCCGTCGACAACACCCCGGGCGCACAGCGCCTCGAGTCCGCCGACCTGCCGCGTGCCTGTGTGCTGCTTTTCGGTCAGGAAGGCCCCGGCGTGAGCGCCGATGCCCAGGCCCGTGCCGACCTGACCGTGTCGATCGCACAATTCGGGTCCACTCGCAGCATCAACGCCGGGGTGGCGGCGGGCATCGCCATGCATGCGTGGATTCGGCAGCATGCCGATCTCGGCGCAGCCTGGTAGGTGCGACAACGAGTCCTAGGACCCTGGCATATGCGTCACCAGCGGCGAAACGTCGAAGATGAACACGTCGGAACAGGGGAGAGGGTGATATCTGTGGTCACGCGCTGTGAGAGCTGCGGCCTACCGGTGCACTCGTACAGGTACTGCGCGTATTGCACCGACGCCAACGGCGACCTGATGGACTTCGACGACCGGCTGACATCGATGACGGAGGAATGGCAGGCCGAGCACGGCCACCTCACCGTGGAGGACGCTCGGCAGGCCGCCCGGGAGTACATGGCCTCGATGCCGGCCTGGCGCAACCATCCGCGGGTCGTGGGAGTGCGCCGTCAGCCCTCCTCGGATCAGGCCTGATCGGTCGACGTCGGTGGTTCGGTGGTCGCCGGTGAGACGGCCACGTCGCACAACCACGTCAGACGGCGGTCATAGCCAGCGCGGAGCGGCGAGATCGGTGACCGAGTTCGCTCGCCCGGCCATCCATGCCACGACGTCGGCCAATGAACCCTCGACAATGCTGCGGGTGCCTGCGACGTCGGGGTCCAGCTCAATCGTCGCGTCCGGCGTGACCAGTCGGATCTCGCCACCCGTGCCGGACCGTCGCCATGCGCTCACGATGTCGGAACGCAGATCGAGCAGGACCGGCTCACCGAAATCGGCGAAGCTGACACCGTTGTCGAGGTCGACCGAGTGAATCCAGACCTCGCGGCTGCGCATCCAGATCACCTCCGATACAGGGACTGTGCGGCCCTGGGCAGTACGCACCTGGGCATTCCACCGGTCTGCGGGCAACGACCGCCACGCCTCATCGAGCCGGGCCGCCGTGTGATCGACCAAACTGCGTAGCGCCTGCGCCGGTAACGTCGAACCGTTCTCGATCTCACTGTTGCGCTGCTCTGCAGAGGAATACATGGGTGATTCGGTGCCTGAGGCCGCCCACGACATCAGATTGCACAGTGCCGCAGCGTTGTAGCCGACGTGTGCCACCAGGTGAGCGCGCGACCACTCCGCCAGAAGGGACGGTTCGCGGAGTTCGTCGTCGGTCAGTCTGGCCAGGTTCTGCACGAATACGCCGGTGCCCTTGCGCGCCAACGACATCTGTTCGTCGCGAGAGAGCTGGTGAAATCCGGTGTCGGCGGCGCACATCGTGCCCACGCTACTTGACAACGGTCTTGTTCCGAACAGAGCCCAGACCGCCGATGGTGACTTCGACGATCTGACCGTCACCGATGTAGCGGGCGGGTGTGCGGGCATGACCGACACCACCGGTGGTACCGGTATCACCACGTCGCCGGGATGCAGGGTGACGATGTGCGAGATGTACTCGACGAGTTGGGCCGGCGTGAACACGAGGTCGTCGGTGGACGATTCCTGCATCACCTCGCCGTCCAGCCGGGTTTCGATGCGGCTGCCGAGTTGGTAGTCGGTGTCGAGCCAGGGGCCGAATCCGCTGGTCTTCTCGAAGTTCTTGCCCTGATCCCATTGCAGCGTGCGGTACTGATAGTCGCGCATGGTGTAGTCGTTGATCACCGAATAGCCCGCTATGTGGTCGGCGGCCGTCGCGGCGTCCACCTGATAGGCCTCTGCGCCGATGACGAACGCCAGTTCGGCTTCCCAATCAAGCTGTCCGGCAGCATATTCCGGAACGATCACGTCGTCGTACGGACCGGTGAGCGCGTCGGCGACCTTCAGGAACAGGGTGGGGAATTCCGGCAGCTCGCGTCCCATTTCCTTGATGTGCGACGCGTAGTTGAGTCCGACGCAGAACATCTTGCCGGGCGCGGGGACCACCGGGGCATAGTCGAGATCGTCGACGGCGATCACGTCGCCCGCGGCTGATTCGGCGATCTCGCGCCAATCAGTCTGGGCGAGAAGAGTGCCGACGTCTGAGTAGCCGTCGATCACGGTGGCGGCGGTGTCGTCGACGCGTGCGGCTACGGTGCGGCCGGCGAGGCGGATGGTGGAAATTCTCATGTTTCAGGCTCCCTGGATTCGTTGGACGTGAGTGCGGTCGAAGTGCAGACGCTCCATGATCGGGGCGTCGGAGAAGGTGAACAGATCGATTCCGGAGTCGGACGCCACCGACCACGGCACCCACGACGGGATGACGACGAGGTCGCCGGTGGCCAAAGCCGAGGTCTCGTCGCCGAGCCGGATCTCACCGGCGCCGTCGAAGACCTGGAAGACGGTGGAACCGACGTCGCGGCGGACGGTGGTCTCGGTGCCCGCACGCAGGCGGTGGAACTCGGCTCGGACGGTGGGCATCACGTCGCCACCGGTGGTCGGGTTGGTGTAGCGCACCGCGGCGTGACCCGGCTCGACTGTCGATGCGAAGCCCTCGGACTCCAGTGAGAGTTGTTCGCGAAGTGCGGCATCGGTGTATTCCCACCGGTAGCAGGCGATCGGCGAGCTGGTCTTGGCGTCGATCCCGACCAGTGGACGAAGACCCGGGTGAGCCCAGAGACGTTCGGAGCGCGAGATGTTGGGCGTCGATAGGTCGGTGACACCGTCGGATCCGTATTCGAAGAAGCCGGTGTCGGCGTAGAAGCTGAACGGGATGTCGAGGCCGTCGATCCATGCCATCGGCTGATCGGTCTCGTTGTGATGTCCGTGGAAGTTCCAGCCGGGGGTCAGCAGGAAGTCTCCGCGGCGCATGGCCACCGGATCGCCGTTGACGACCGTCCACACGCCCTCACCCTCGACCACAAAACGAAAGGCGTTCTGGCTGTGGCGATGCTCGGGCGCGGTCTCGCGCGGACCGAGGTACTGGATGGCGGCCCACAGTGTGGGGCTGACGTAGGGCCGACCGCCGAGTCCGGGATTGGCCAGCGCGATGGCGCGACGTTCGCCGCCGCGACCCACCGGCACGAGGTCGCCGGCCTGTTGGGCGAGCGGCAGCAGGTCGGACCACCGCCACACGAAAGGCACGGCCTGCGGATTCGGCGACATGGGCATGAGGTCGCCGATCTGGGTCCACAACGGCGTGAGGTGGTTGGCCTCGAATGCTGCGTACATGGCGTCGAGTGCCGCGTCATCGTCGCCGGTGGACTCGGTCGTCGCCGGAGTGATGGTGCTCGTCATCGCTTTCTCCCTGTGCTGTGTGATGAATCACTGTCGTCGACGCTAGAACCGGGGCCGTCGATATCACGACAAGTTTCTGCACAGCGGAAAAGTTCAGGGCTCGATGTCGGCGACGTCGATCTCGATCTCGCGAACGCACCGCCGGATGTGGCCGATGATGTGACCGCGGGCGTGTTGTTCGTATCGGTTGACCGGAACCGCCACGGTCACCGCGCCCAGGTCGAGTCGCCGTCCGTTGTGGATGACCACGCCGAATGCGCACACCCCGTCCTCGGACAGTTCGACGTTGAGCCCCACGCCGGCCTCCCGGACGCGGGTCAACTCGTCGCGGAACCGGGCGAACTCGTCGGCTGTCAGGCGCGGATCGGAATCGTCTGCGACCTCGGATGCTTCATTCGGCTCCAGATCATTTGGCCTCAGATAGAGCTGAGCGAGTGTGGTCTCGTCGAGGTCGGCGAGCAGTGCGCGACCCCCCGCCGTCCGATGGGCGTCGAGAACCTGACCCTGGCGGTCGCCGACACGCAGCATGCTCGACGATTCCGACGTGTAGAGAAATCGGGCCTGGGTGCCCACGCGGATGACCAGGTTGGTGGTCTCGCCGGTGAGCGCGGCCAGCGCGTCGATATGCGGTCGCGCGCGGTCGGTGAGATCACGGGTCCATCCGTGGCGCGCCGGACCTGCGCCCATCGCGGGACCCGGGTGATAGACCCGATGCTCGTCCTGGACGGCGAAACCCCGATAGACCAGCATTGCGAGCAGTCGGTGCGCGGTGGAATTGGCGACACCGAGTTCGTGCGCGGCGTCGGAGAGGCGCAAGGTGCCGCCGTCGCGGAGCAACTCGAGCAGGCGCAGTGCGTTGTCGACCGAGGCGATGGTGTACGACGGACGCTCGATCCTTCTTTTCTGCACAGAAGAACTATATTGGTAACCCTGTGTGGTGGCCATCACTCTTGCGTTCATGACTGATTCACAACACACAATCGGCGGAGCGCAGGGCGCGCTGCACCGTCATGGGCTCACGGATCGCCGCGCGGCGATCACGGTCGTCATCTGCTGGCTCTTCGTGGTCTTCGACGGATACGACCTCATCGTCTACGGCAACGTCATCGGCAGCCTGCAGAAGGAATGGGGCATCAGCGCCTCCACCGCCGGCACCCTCGGTAGCCTTGCCTTCCTCGGAATGATGGTCGGCGCGATACTGGCCGGACGACTCTCTGATCACGTCGGTAGGCGTCGCGCCATCATCGGTTGCGCGGTCGTGCTCTCGGTCTTCACCGCGGCCTGCGCATTCGCCACGGGCCCGACGACCTTCGGTATCCTGCGATTCCTGGCGGGACTCGGCTTGGGTGGACTGGTTCCGACGTCGAATGCGCTTGCCGCCGAACTTGTTCCGGACAAATGGCGGGCACCGGTCGCGACGATGATGATGTCGGGTGTCCCGCTGGGCGGGTCGGCCGCGGCACTGATCGGCATCGGCGTGATCCCGCAGTGGGGCTGGCGGCCGATGTTCCTGTTCGCGCTGGTGCCGTTGGCTGTGCTGGTCCCGTTGGCGCTCAGGTTCTTTCCCGATGCGCGGGTGGTGGCCGCCACATCGACGTCGGCGGGATTCCGGGTGTTGCTCGGCAGCCGGTATCGGGTGGTCAGCATCTTGTTCGCGCTGGCAACCGTCTTCACACTGTTGGCCTGGTACGGGCTGGGGACGTGGTTACCCAAACTGATGCAGTCCACCGGCGCCAACCTCGGCAGCGCTTTGACCTTCGCCCTCGCACTCAACCTGGGCGCCGTCGCCGGATCGGTGATCACGGCGTTCGCCGGCGCCCGTTACGGCGCGATCCGGACCGCGATCATCGCCGCACTCATTGCCGGTGGCGCCCTTCTGTTCCTGTTGGCGTCGCCCACGGTTGGCGTCACCTACCTGATCTTCGTACTCGCCGGAGTCGGTACCCACGGCACACAATGCCTGATCATCGCAGCTGTTGCGTCGAGTTACCCGAGCCACCTGCGCGGTACCGCGCTCGGCTGGGCGCTGGGCGTCGGGCGCATCGGCGCGGTGGCCGCGCCCCAGCTGGGTGGCTGGCTGATCGCCGCCGGACTGGGCGCGTCGTCGAACTTCGTGATGTTCGCCCTGAGTGCGCTGATCGCGGCCGGTTTCCTCGTGGGGGTCGCCAAGGTGATGCGCCCGAGCACGGTCGCCGAACCCTTGCTGGCTGCGGCCTGAGCATCGAATCAACCTCATCAACAACACGTTTCACCACGATCGGAGAATCATCATGGCACTGTCGAACTCACGGATACTCGTCGCAGGTGGCGGTATCGGAGGTGCGGCCGCAGCACTGGCGCTGGCGCGAAAAGGAGCGTCGGTCACGCTCTATGAACGGGCATCGGAATTCGGAGAGGTCGGCGCCGGCCTACAGATCGGCCCGCACGGTGCCCGCATACTGGCGTCGTGGGGGATACTCGACGATGCGCTCGCCCGCGGCGTGGTGCCCGGAAACCTCGTTTTCCGCGACGCCATCACCACTGAGGAGTTGACCCGCGTCGATCTCGGCAGAGACTTTCAAGCCCGCTACGGCGGACCGTATTTCGTCATCCATCGCAGCGACCTACATGCGTTGCTGATCGAGGCGGCGCGGGCGGCGGGAGCCGAATTGCTCACCGGACAGACCGTCGAGGACGTGATCAGCACCGGCGATGGCGCCGAACTCATCACCGCTGACGGCATGGTGCACGCCTGCGACGTCGTGCTGGCCATGGACGGCATCAAATCCCGGTTGCGCACCAAGCTTTCCGACGACGAGCCGGTAGCGTCGGGTTATGTGGCCTACCGGGGCACATTCCCCATCTCCGAAGTGCCCGACGCTGCGGCGATCACCGATGTGGTCGGCTACATCGGACCGCGCTGCCACTTCATCCAGTACCCGCTGCGCGGTGGGGCGATGCTCAACCAGGTGGCCGTCTTCGAATCGCCCGGCTACCTCGCGGGTCACGAGAATTGGGGTGGCCCAGAAGAACTCGCACATGCCTACGATCACTGCCACGCAACCGTACGGACCGCTACCGACCATCTGTGGCGCGACCGCTGGTGGCCGATGTATGACCGCAATCCCATCGACAACTGGGTCGACGGTCGGATGATCCTGCTCGGCGACGCCGCCCACCCGCCGCTGCAATACCTGGCGTCGGGTGCGGTGATGGCCATCGAGGACGCAAAGTGCATCGCCGACTACGCCGAAGCCGAACTCGCCGTCGGTGGTCGGGATGCCTGGGATCGGACGTTGGCCGCGGTCAATGCCGAACGCGCACCGCGCTGCAACCGCATCCTCACCACCGGGCGGATGTGGGGTGAACTCTGGCATCTCGACGGTGCCGGACGGATCGTGCGCAACGAACTATTCAAGACGCGCGACACGTCGAGCTACAAGTACACCGATTGGCTGTGGGGCTACTCGAGTGAGCGTGCCCCGGTCGCTGCGCTGGCCGGATGACGTGACCCCCAGACGCCTGGGGTCAGGCGGCGGTGTCGGGAGCGGCGCGCTTGGCGGCGCGTCGCCGGCGATACCACTCGGCGAACATCGGGGCCACCGAGAGCACCACGATGAGGATGAAGATCGGTTCGATGAGTTTCTGCACGATCTCGAAGCCGCCCAGCCAGTATCCGAGCAGCGTGACGCCGACTCCCCAGACGATCGCGCCGGCCACGTTGTAGATGGCGAAGACCACCCAGTTCATGCGGGCGGCGCCGGCCACGATGGGTGCCAGGGTGCGCACGATGGGCACGAACCGGGCCAGGAAGATGGTGATCGGACCGTGGCGGTCGAAGAATTCGTGTGCCTCGGTGAGGTAGCGCTGTTTGAGGAAGCGGGCGTCGGGGCGGAACATCTCGGTGCCGACGAACCGGCCGATCCAGTATCCGATCTGGCCGCCGATGATCGCGGCGATCGGGATGAAGACGAGGAGTTGCCACAGCGAGGCGAACTTGTCGATACCGTCCTTGCCCCCGGCGGCCACCACCATGCCGGCCACGAACAGCAGCGAGTCGCCGGGCAACACCGGGAACAACACGCCCGACTCGATCAGGATCACCAGCAGCAGGCCCCAGAACGCCCAGGCGCCGAACCAGCTGAGGACGTTGATGGGGTCGAGGATGCCCGGCAGGGCCACGGTGGTGGTGCTTTGGGCGAGCACGGAGCTGATCACGGGTCACCAGGCTACGCGTGCAGGCGCCCCGGCAGCCATGCGGTGGCTGTGAGAACGCTGAGGCCGCGGACGGCGATCAGGCGACGGGCTCTTCGCTGACGGGTTCTTCGGTGACGGGGCGGCGCGACCGGAGGAACCGTTTGACCACCTCGGAAATGATCGGCAGCACCGAGACGAAGACGATGAGCAAGAAGATGTAGTCGACGTTGTCGCGGATGAAGTCGATCTGCCCGAGGAAGAAGCCGAGAAGGGTGACCCCGGCTCCCCACACGACGGCCCCGACCACGTTGTAGACGACGAACACCGAGTAGCGCATGTTGGCGGCACCGGCGACCAACGGCGCGTAGGTGCGCACGATGGGCACGAATCGCGCCAGGAAGATGGTGATGGGGCCGTGTTTCTCGAAGAACTCGTGGGCTTCGACGATGTAGCGCTCCTTGAGTACCTTCGCGTCCGGCCTGAACAGTGAATATCCCGCCCGTTTACCGATCCAGTACCCCACCTGGTCGCCGAGGAACGCGGCGATGGGAATGGTCACGAGCAGCACCCACAGCGGTGCGAACGGTTCGATCTCGGCCGACTTCGCCGCCACGATCAGGCCCGCGGTGAACAGCAGTGAATCACCGGGGAGCAGCGGGAACAGCAGACCGGATTCGATGAACACCACCAGCAGCAGGCCCGCCAGAATCCACGTGCCGAAGGAGTTCAGCAGGTTGACCGGGTCGAGGAATCCGGGCAGCAACGCGAGGTTTGTCGTATTTGCGGCGATCGCGAAGTCTGTCACGGGGACCCAGGATAGCGGTAGTGCCTGATTGCTTCCTGTGACGACAGGCCGAAGTGGGGACGCCGTGTGGTGGGCAGGCGTGGGCGGCACTTGCCATACTGAGGAGGAGTGAGCGGCTCGCAGAGGGCCGACCCTTTACCGGTTGGAGGACTGAAGTGCCCATAGCAACCCCTGAGAAGTACGCCGAGATGTTCGAGAAGGCGAAAGCGGGGGGCTATGCATTCCCCGCGATCAACTGCACCTCGTCGTCGACGATCAACGCCGCGATCAAAGGTTTCGCCGACGCCGGCAGTGACGGCATCATCCAGTTCTCCACCGGCGGTGCCGAATTCGGATCCGGCCTGGGCGTGAAGGACATGGTGACCGGTGCCGTCGCGTTGGCCGAGTTCGCCCATGTGGTGGCCGCCAAGTACGACGTCACCATCGCGCTGCACACCGACCACTGCCCCAAGGACAAGCTCGACACCTACGTACGCCCGCTGATCGCGGTCAGCCAGGAACGCGTCGACGCCGGCAAGGACCCGCTGTTCCAGTCGCACATGTGGGACGGCAGCGCCGTACCGATCGACGAGAACCTCGAGATCGCCAAGGACCTGCTCGCGAAGACCGCGGCCGCCAAGATCATCCTGGAGATCGAGATCGGCGTGGTCGGCGGTGAAGAGGACGGCGTCGAGGCCGAGATCGACGACAAGCTGTTCACCACCCCCGAGGATTTCGAGAAGACCCTTGATGCGCTCGGTATCGGCGACAAGGGCATCTACCTGCTGGCCGCGACGTTCGGCAACGTCCACGGCGTCTACAAGCCGGGCAACGTGAAGCTGCGCCCGGACGTGCTCAACACCGGCCAGGAGGTGGCGGTGAAGAAGCTCGGACTCCCCGAGGGTTCCAAGCCGTTCAACTTCGTCTTCCACGGCGGGTCGGGCTCGCTCAAGAGCGAGATCGAGGAGGCGCTGAGCTACGGCGTGGTGAAGATGAACGTCGACACCGACACCCAGTACGCCTACACCCGACCGGTGGCCGGGCACATGTTCTCCAACTACGACGGTGTGCTGAAGATCGACGGTGACGTGGGCAACAAGAAGGCCTACGACCCGCGTGTGTGGTCGAAGAAGGCCGAGGCGAACATGAGCGAACGCGTCGTCGAGGCGTGCACCGACCTCAAGTCGGTGGGCAAGTCGATCAGCGCCTGATTCGTTCCGGCCGGCCGGGTGGATGCCCGGCCGGCCGCGCGCGGGTTTTTGGGGCTCAGAGTGTGAGCAGACCCAGCAGCACGATGAGCGCGAGGGCGATCATCGCCGCGGCGGCGACCATGACCGCCGGGTCGATGCGGTGCCGTTGTGATTTCGACGCCGGTCGTGCGCGACGCGCGGAGTGCGCGGCCGGTGTGCTGACGTCCGCGGGCGTGGCGGCGCGAGGCGCTCGTTCGGGCACGAAGTACCCCTCGTGATGCGCTGGATTCGGCCGTGCCCGTCGGGGGTGCGCGTGAGCGATCTGAGTGGGGGGAGCCTGGGGATGGGGAATGTGGGCGTCGAGGGGTTGGGTCGGCGCCGTCGCGGCGTCGTCGCCGATCACCCAGCCGCCCGGCCGTGCTCCGGCGCGTGGCTCGTATCCGTATCCGCCCATGCTGTCGCCCGACCCCGACCCGCGCGTCACTGCGGCGTGCAGACCTTCCAGCTGTCGCCGACCTTCTGCAGGTTGATGGTCACCGTCTGCGCGTTGTCGGGTTTGCTGGTCTGATAGGCGACCACCTCGACCACCGCACGTGAGCCGTCGTCGGTCACCTTGGCCGCCTTGACGTCGCCGGTGCGGACGAGTTCGTTGCGTGCCTTCTGCGACGCGTAGATCTTCTGGAAATCGGCGTCGTTGACATTGGTGTAGAACTGGTTCTCCTGCCCGCACGTGATGGAACGCAGGGTGGACAGATCGCCTGTGTACAGGGCCGAGGAGAACTCCTGGGCGGCGCTTGCCGCCTGGTCGGCGGGTGCCTCCGGGCGAGCGTTCAGATAGGCCCATACGCCGCCGACCACAGCCGCCACCACCACGATCAGCGCGCCGACCGCGGCCAGGATCTTCTTGCCACGTCCGCCACCGGCCGTCTTCGTGGTGGTGCCCGTGGCCGACGGGATGACCTGTGGTTTGTGCGGCGTGGTGGACCAGCCCTGGGTGGCCGCGCGGCCCGGCGCTGCGGTTTCAGGTGCTCCGGTCTCTGGTGCCGCGGCAGCGATGGCCTCGGTGGGGGCCTCCGACGCGTCAGCGGATTCCGCGGTGGGCTCGTCGGTGGTGGGCTCGTCGGTGACGGCCTCGTCGGTGGTGGACTCGTCGGCGGTGGACTCGGAGGTGACGGCCTCGTCGGCGGTGACTGCCTCGTCGGCGGCAGCGACTGTCTCGGTTTCGGGCGCCTCGTCCTCGACGGTCTCGGTTTCGGGCGCCTCGCCTGGCTCGCTCTCGTCGACAGGTGCGTCCTCGTGCGTTCCCGTCTCGTCGGCCGCTGTCTCGTCGGCCGCTGTCTCGTCGGCCGCTGTCTCGTCGACGGCTGCCTCGTCGGTCGCTTGCTCCTCGGGCTCCGCCTCGGCAGATTCCGCCCCGTCGGATTCCGCCTCCGCAGGTTCCGCCCCGTCGGATTCCGCCTCGTCGGATTCCGCTACGTCACCAGGTGCTTCGGTCTCTGCCGCCTCGTCGGATTCGCTGGTGGCGGTATCGGTTTCGCCGTTGTCCGCACCCTCGTCGGACTCGGTGTCGGGTTGGGCTGTCCCAGCCGGCGCGGCCGCTACCTCTTCGTCCCTGGCTTCTTCGTCCCCAGCCTGCTCGTCCCCGGCCTGCCCATCCCCGGCCTGCTCGTCGACAACCTGCTCATCCGCGGTGTGGTCATCGTCGGCCAGTGCGGCTCCGGCGACCGCGGCCCCTGCCACCGCCGCTCCCGCCACCGCCGCTCCGGCGACCGCCGCCGACCCGCCGGTCTCGTCGTCGGTCTCCGAGTCGGTGACTTCTGTCTCGTCGACTTCTGTCTCGTCGGCCTCGGGTGCTTCCTCGCCGGTCTCGGTGGTTTCCTCGGTGGTTTCTGCCTGAGTGTCCGGTGTCTCGGCCGCCTCGGCGGGTTCTTCTTCCTCAGGGGCCTCGCCGTCGGCGCTGCCACTGTCGGTTTCGGTGCCGCCCGTGATGTCGACCTCGTCGAGATCGGGCATGTCGGAGGTGTCGGGGAGGTCCGAGCGCGGAATCACCGTGGTCTCTTCGGAACTCGGCGACGCCGTGCCCGACACCCGCGGACCGGCGGCGTGCGCGTCGTCCTGCTCGGGGGCCTCGGCTTCCTCGTCGGTCCGGGCTGCGTCCCGGGAGCCTGCGATCGGATCGATGTTGTCGAGGTCGTCCAACTCGCCGACATCGGGCAGTTCGTCGCGACGGATCACCTTTGTCGCGGAGTCGATGCCTCGGCCTCCCCGGGGCGTGGGTGCCTTCGGGGTGCCGGCGGAACCGTCGCCTGTCGGGGCTTCCACGATGGTGCCCTCGGCGCCGCGCTCATCCACCTGCGAGTCATCCTCCACGGACTGTCCGTCTCCCCCTGCGCGCACGCTGTCGGTCGTAATGGCCCCGGCTTCGGTCGAGCCGGTCCCCGTCGAACTCGTTTCCGCCGAACTGTCATCCACCGATGTGTTCGGCCCGCCGTCCGCGGCCGGGATCGGCGCCGTCGGCGGCGTGCTGAACGGCGTCGTCGGAGTGTCGCCCCCCGAGCCGGTGCTCTGCCCGTTAGGCTGCGGTGGCTTCACCGGTCGCGGCGACGGCGCTGCGGGCGCGGGACGGCGTGCGCTGCTCGTCTCCTCCCGACGTTCGGCGGCGAACTTCCGCAGACGCGAAAAGGCCTTGGTGACGGCCGACTTTCCGTCGCCGGACTGAGGCATCGCCGATCACCCGCTCTCGTAAGACGTCGTGGAATGTCGCGACATCCCGGCAGGGCAGCGTCGCGATCGAGTGCGCCATTCACCCTAGCGAACCAAGTGTGGGGGCAGCACCCGAGCAGACTACCCGCCGCGGCGCGCGCACGGGAACCGGCCGTGACGTCATCGGCGCAGCCGCAAGCGCGGTCAACCGATGCCTGCGCGTCACGGTCGATGCTTGAATGGAGCGATGACTTCTTTCGGTGATCTCCTCGGCCCGCAACCGGTTCTGCTGACCGGCGACGACGACGCCGAGTCGGACCTGCTCAACGGTGCGGTGCCCGCGCAGGTGGCCGCCGCCCACCCGACCGCCTCGATCGCGTGGGCGTACCTCGCGGAGGGCGCCCTGGACGGGGCGGGCTCCGCCGATACCGGCGGCGTCCATGTCGGTCGGGTGATCGAGGCGTACTCGTATGCGCGGACCGGCTACCACCGGGGCCTGGACCAGTTGCGCCGACACGGCTGGAAGGGATTCGGGCCGGTCCCGTGGAGTCACGAACCCAACCGCGGATTCCTGCGCTGCGTCGGTGCACTCGCACGTGCCGCGAACGCCATCGGCGAGGAGGACGAGTACCTGCGCTGTCTCGACCTGCTGAACGACAGCGACCCGACCGCGGCGGCGGAGCTCGGGCTGGTGTGAGCAACCGGCTGCGTTCGGCGGCGAGCCGGCGGGTGAACTCGCTGCCGCCCCCGCTGCGGACGCGGGTGCGGCGGCTGTATCTCTCGCTGGTCCCCATCGTGCAGTGCTCGCTGGCCGCGGGTTCGGCGTGGTGGATCGCCACCGAGGTCTTCGGCCACAAGCAACCGTTCTTCGCGCCGATCGCTGCCGTGATCTCGCTCGGACTGTCGCTGTCCCAGCGGTGGCGGCGGGCGGTGGAACTGGTGGGTGGCGTCACCATCGGTATCGCGGTCGGCGATCTGCTGGTCTCCCAGATCGGCACCGGCACGTGGCAGATCGTGGTGGTGGTCGCGATGGCCATGGTGGTGGCGGTGTTCCTCGACGACGGCCCGCTGATCCCGATGCAGGCGGCGTCGTCGGCGGTTCTGGTGGCGACGCTGCTCCCCCCGGGCGGGGTGGCCGGCTATCACCGCGCCATCGATGCGCTGATCGGCGGGGTGATCGGACTCGTGGTGGGCGCGCTCCTTCCGGTCAACCCGGCTTCGCGGGGCCGCCGCGACGCCGCGGGTGTCCTCGCGACCATCCGGGACGCGGCCCGCGACCTGGCCGACGGTCTGCGCGAGGGCGACGAGGAGACGGTGCTGCGGGCACTGGAAACCGCCCGGGGAACCCAGGCCGCGATCAACACGATGCGCTCGGACATGCGTGGTGGTCGCGAGATCAGCAACATCTCACCGCTGTATTGGCGTCAACGGATGCGGTTGCAGCGGCTCTCGGCCACGGCCGACCCGATCGACAACGCCGTCCGTAATTTCCGGATCGTGGCGCGCCGCGCGCTGGCGATCACCCAGCGCGGAGAGCGTCTGCGCCCGGAGCTGGTGGAGATCATCGACGACCTCGCCGGGGCATTCGAGATCCTCCGCGAGATGATGCTCGCCGATCCCGGCGAGTCCCCGGACCAGGCCGACGCGGCCCGGGTGCTGCGCACTGTTGCCCGTAAGGCCCGCAAGGAACTCGCCGAGCACAGCGACCTCAGCGAGACTGCCTTGCTCGCCGAGACGCGCTCACTGCTCGTCGACCTGCTCATGGTCGCGGGGCTGCGGCGTTCGTCGGCGGTGGCGACGCTGCGCTGAGCGTCATCCTCGAGAGAACGCGTGACGAGTTGGTAGACGCGGCGGCTGTACCGACCGCGTCTACCAACACCGACCGCGTCTACCAACATCGCCCGCGTCTACCAACACTGCCCGTTTGTCGGCATATTAGGCTGACCTAACCCTTGCAATACATGCGATTTTGCGCATAGATTGGCTGTGCCATGGGTAGCTCGCATTCACACACGCACTCGCACACCACGGCGTCGGCATCCAACCGCCGGATCTGGCCGATGGCCGTGGCCGTCGGCATCATCGGCGCCTACTTCGTGGTGGAACTCGGCGTCGGAATCATGGTCAACTCGCTCGCGCTCATCGCCGACGCCGGCCACATGCTCACCGATGTGGTGGCGCTGCTGATGGGTCTGGTGGCGCTGTTGCTGGCCAAGCACGGATCGGCCACCGACGCCCGCAGCTTCGGGTGGCATCGCGCCGAGGTGTTCACCGCCGTCGCCAACGCCGTCCTGCTCATCGGCGTGGCGGCGTTCGTCCTCGTCGAAGCGGTCAAGCGGATCGGCAACGATCCCGAGGTGCCCGGTCTCACGCTCATCGTCGTCGCACTCGTCGGCCTCGCGGTGAACGTCGCCATGATGCTGCTGCTGCGCGCGGACTCCAAGGAATCGATCGCGGTGCGCGGCGCCTACATGGAGGTCCTCGCCGACGCCGTCGGCAGCATCGGGGTGCTGATCGCCGGCGTGGTGACGCTCACCACGGGGTGGGGGTATGCCGACGTGGTGGTGGCCGTGTTGATCGCCCTGTGGGTGGTGCCGCGCGCGTTGCGGCTCGCCCGCGACGCCCTGCGCATCCTCAACCAACAGGCACCCGAGGGTGTGGACATCGAGGCCCTGCGGCGCGATCTCGCCGACATCCCGCTCGTCGACGACGTGCACGACCTCCATGTGTGGACCCTGACCACCGGCATGGACGTGGCCACCGTGCACCTGGGCAGCGCGTGCCCCAACGAGCGGGTACTCCCGCTGGCACGCACGGTGCTCGAGAGTTACGGACTGCGCCACGCCACGATTCAGGTGGATCCGAGCGACGAACAGAGCCGCTGCCGCGACGACCTGACCTGGTGACATGACGCGGCCCCGGGCCGCGCTCTGCCGATCGACGTCGCATGCGTTACCTTTCCTGCTGTGAAACGTCGGGGGTTTCTCAGCGCGCTGGCCGCCGGTACCGTCGTCGCAGTCGCCGGATGCAGTGCGGCGCAGGGGGATGCGTCCGCGCCGTCGGCATTGCCGTCGAACAATCCGATGTCTCCGCGACCGGCATCAACAGCCCCCACCTCGGGCCTGCTGCCACCGGACGTGCTGCGAAAGATCCCGCGACCGGCGGGCGCGCTCACGTCGCTGCCCGGGACCGGACGCCACATCGCCCTGACCGTCGACGACGGCGCGAACTCCGAGGTGGTGGGCGCCTACATCCGGTTCGCCCGCGACACCGGTGCGCGGTTCACCTTCTTCGTCACCAGCTCGTTCTCGTCGTGGACCGACCACAAGGCGGCACTGCGCCCGCTGGTGGAATCCGGACAGATCGCACTCGGCAATCACACGTTCAGCCACCCGCAACTCACCGCGTTGAGTCCGTCGGGCGTCGCCGAAGAGCTCAACCAGTGTAAAACGTTCCTGCGCAACACCTTCGGGGTCGACGGCACGCCCTTCTACCGGCCGCCCTACGGCTACACCAACGACACCGTCGACGCGGTGGCCGCCGACCTGGGCTACACCAGCCCGACGCTCTGGTACGGATCACTCTCGGATTCGGGACTCATCACCGAGCGCTACCTGCTGACGTGCGCGCGACGCTTCTTCCACCCGCAGACCATCATCATCGGGCACGCCAACCACCCGCCGGTCACCCACGTGTACCCGCAGCTCGTCGAGATCATCAAGCAGCGCCGACTCAACATGGTGACGCTGCACGACTACTTCGTCTGAGCCGAGACCCTCAGCTCAGCTGGTACGCCAGAACATGAACACGTTCCATCCCTGGATGGCCAGCGCCGACGGCACCCCGGAGAGCTCGAACAGCCAGCGGATCAGGTCGAAGAAGGCGGCATTGAGCTGCGGGATGAACAGCAGGGCGAACACGATGAGGAAACCGTACGGCGCGATCTTCGTCGCGCTCTGCCGCACGTCGGGCGCCAGGTACGGCTCGATGGCCCCGTACCCGTCGAAGCCCGGCATGGGGATCAGATTCAGCACAGCGGCGGTGATCTGCAGGAACGCCAGCATCGCCAGCGCCGCCCACAGGTTCACGCCGTCGACGGCGAGCACCAGTCCCGACAGCGGACCCGAGCCGAGCGGAATGTACACCTGCGGGTCGATGATGCGGATGGTCATCAGGATGAGCGCCCCCAGCAGGATGTTCATCGCCGGACCGGCGAGCGAGACAAGCGTGCGTTGCCCGCGGGTCATTCCGCGTTCGTCGAGGTAGACCGCACCGCCCGGAAAACCGATGCCGCCGAGCAGGATGATGAGAATCGGCAGGCCGAGCGAGAGCCCGGGGTGCGTATAGCGCAACGGGTTGAGGGTCAGATAGCCGCGCAACTCGGCCGTGCGGTCGCCGAAACGGAACGCGGTGACGGCGTGCGCGAATTCGTGCAGGCACAGCGACACCAGCCAGCCCGCGATGACCAGCAGCAACGTCCCGGCGATCGACGTCGCGTTGCGTCCCGGGGCCGAACCGAAGCACAGCCATCCACCGAACGCCGTGAGGGCGAGCAGAATCAGGAACGGCAGACCCTGCCCGATCGTCTTGACGATGCCCGAGCCCGACGGTGCGCGTCCCGCGAACGACGCCGTCATGGGCACACCAGCTTCAGATCCACGTGATGACGATAGAACGTGGACCGCTTGACCACCCGTCGGGTCACGATGCCCTCCCGTTCGACCAGTAGGTTGCTGCCGCCGGTCTGCGCCGCGCGGCCGTGATGCCAACGTCCGGGGCGAAGGCGGCGTTCCACCCTCGCCCGCAGACCCGGTTCGGCACGAGTGGGTTCGATCAGCACGCCGCGCACCTCACCGCGGAAGAGGCGGTCGTTGTCGACATAGGTTTCGCCGTGCAGCTGCGCGCCGTCGGCGCCGAGATGGCGGGCGCTGCCCACCAGCACGGTGGCCGCGTCATCGCGGATCAGCGGGAACGATGTGGCGATGCCCTCGACGGCGAGTCGCTCGGCGGCAGCGCCGTGGGGCAGTCCGTAGACACGTGTGGCCGCCGAAGGGTTCGCCGGGGCGTAGGCCACCTCGACGTCGAGCCGCTCGGCGACCATCAACGCGGCGATCACCGCCGCGAGGAATGCGTCCGGGTGCGCCACCGCGTCGTCGACCGCCACCACCACCCGCCGCGTCGCGTCGTCGTCGAGGAGACGACCGATCCGCATGCGCACCGACTTCGGGTCGGGAACAGCGGCGCCGTCGCCGGTGGAGGCGACCGATGCCGAGGTGATGACTGCGGGAGACACGCCGACAGGGTAGCCGTGGCCGACACGCCGATGAGGAACCAGGCGGTCCAGCAAGTAGGGTAGTTGCGTCAAGGCGCGCCAACAAAGGAGTCTCTGCCATGGCCGCGATCGTGCTGATCGGTGCTCAGTGGGGCGACGAGGGCAAGGGCAAGGCGACAGATCTGCTCGGCGGGAAACTGCAGTGGGTGGTCCGCTACCAGGGCGGCAACAACGCCGGTCACACCGTCGTGCTCCCCAACGGTGAGCAGTTCGCGCTGCACCTGATCCCCTCGGGCATCCTCACCCCGGGAGTCCGCAATGTGATCGGCAACGGCGTCGTGGTCGACCCGGGCGTGCTGCTCACCGAACTCGGCGGCCTCGAGGACCGCGACGTCGACACCGCGGGGCTGCTCATCTCGGCCGACGCCCACCTGCTCATGCCGTATCACGTGGCCATCGACAAGGTGACCGAACGCTTCCTGGGTAACAAGAAGATCGGCACGACCGGACGCGGCATCGGCCCCTGCTACCAGGACAAGATCGCCCGCGTCGGGGTGCGGGTGGCCGACGTGCTCGACGAGAAGATCTTCGCGCAGAAGGTGGAGGCCGCCCTCGAACTCAAGAACCAGATCCTGGTGAAGATCTACAACCGCCGCGCGCTCGAGCCCGCGCAGGTGGTCGACGAGGTACTCGCCCAGGCCGAGGGGTTCAAGCACCGCATCGCCGACACCCGTTTGCTGCTCAACGAGGCGCTCGAACGCGGTGAGACCGTGCTGCTCGAAGGGTCGCAGGGCACCCTGCTCGACGTCGACCACGGCACGTATCCCTATGTGACGTCGTCGAATCCGACCGCGGGCGGGGCCGCGGTGGGTGCCGGCATCGGACCCAACAAGATCACCACGGTGCTCGGCATCCTCAAGGCCTACACCACGCGGGTGGGGTCCGGGCCGTTCCCCACCGAGCTGTTCGACGAATGGGGTGCCTACCTCGCCAAGACCGGCGGCGAGGTGGGGGTGACCACCGGGCGTGCGCGACGCTGCGGCTGGTTCGACGCCGTGATCGCCCGATACGCGACACGCGTCAACGGCATCACCGACTACTTCCTCACCAAGCTCGACGTGCTCTCCAGCGTGGAGCGGGTGCCGATCTGCGTGGCCTACGAGGTGGACGGGGAGCGGGTCGACGACATGCCGATGACCCAGACCGGGTTCCATCACGCCACACCGGTGTATGAGTACATGCCGGGCTGGTGGGAGGACATCTCCGGATGCCGCACCTTCGACGAACTCCCGCAGACCGCGCAGGACTACGTGCTGCGCCTCGAGGAACTGTCCGGCGCGCACATCTCGTGCATCGGCGTCGGCCCGGGGCGTGATCAGACGATTGTTCGCCGGGCCATCGTCTGAGGTTTCGACTCGGCGCCACCCATTGCGGAATCAGTTGTGCCGATCGGTCTCGATCGCCGATTAACGCAGCGATATCGCCAACACCTCGCGGAATGAGTGGTCGCCCGGGTGCGACATCGCCGATTCCGCCAGCAGCTTTCCCGCCGGGCTACTACATTCGTAGACAAGGCGGCCGATCGGCCGCGCCCTGCTGTTCTCCGCGCACCCGAGGAAAGAGTCGATGAGCATCTACGCAGTCGTCGATCCCGCCACCGGCGAGGTCATCAAGGAATACCCCACCGCCACCGACGATCAGATCGAGTCCGCCATCGCCGCGGCCCACGACACGTTCATGACCTGGTCGAAGACGTCGACCGTGGCCGATCGCGCCGCTCTCATCCGCAAGGTCGCCGAATTGCACACCGAGCGCAAGGACGAACTCGCCAAGATCATCGTCCGCGAGATGGGCAAGCCCTACGACCAGTCGGTGGGCGAGGTGGAGTTCAGCGCCGCGATCTACGAGTACTACGCCGACAACGCCGAGAAGTTCCTCGCCGATGAACACATCACCCTGCTCGACGGCGAGGGGTCGGCGATCATCCGCCGCAGCGGCGTCGGAGTGCTCATCGGCATCATGCCGTGGAACTACCCCTACTATCAGGTGGCCCGCTTCGCCGGACCGAACCTGGTGCTGGGCAACACTATTGTGCTCAAGCACGCACCGCAGTGCCCCGAGTCGGCGGCCGCGCTGCAGCAGATCTTCCTCGACGCCGGCTTCCCGCCGGGTGCCTACGTCAACGTCTACGCCACCAATGAGCAGATCGCCGACTCCATCGCCGACCCGCGGGTGCAGGGCGTCTCGCTGACCGGATCCGAGCGTGCCGGTGCCGCGGTCGCCGAGGTGGCCGGGCGCAACCTCAAGAAGGTGGTGCTCGAACTCGGCGGATCGGATCCGTTCATCCTGCTGTCCACCGACGATCTCGACGCCACCGTCGCCGCCGCCGTCGACGGCCGTTTCGAGAACACCGGTCAGGCCTGCAACGCCGCCAAGCGGTTCATCGTCGACGCCGAGATCTACGACGACTTCGTCACCAAGTTCACCGAGAAGGTCAAGGCCACCGCCGACGGCCTCGCCCCGCTCTCGTCGGTGGCTGCGGCCGAACGCCTCGAAGAGCAGGTGCAGTCGGTGGTCGAGGCAGGTGCGACACTCGAGTCGGCCGGCGAACGCAAGGGCGCCTACTTCCCGCCCGGTGTGCTCACCGGTGTCGACCCCGAATGGCCCACCGCCAAGCAGGAACTCTTCGGGCCCGTGGCCACCGTGTACAAGGCCGACAGCGAGGACGCCGCGATCGCGCTGGCCAACGACACCCCGTTCGGTCTGGGCTCCTACGTCTTCACCACCGACCCCGAGCAGGCGCTGCGCGTGGCCGACAAGATCGACGCGGGCATGGTGTTCGTCAACGCCGTCGGAGCCGAGGGAGCCGAACTGCCGTTCGGCGGGGTCAAACGGTCCGGCTTCGGGCGTGAACTGGGCCGATTCGGCATCGACGAGTTCGTCAACAAGAAGCTGATCCGGATCAGCTGACGGCCGCGAGGTGACGGCTCATCGCGCGCGGTCACGCCGACAGATGCTCGTGTAGGACAACAGGTTTCGGTTGGGCCGCGAGATCGAACACCACGGTCTCCCGCTCCGACAACGCGGTGCCGTCACCCAGCGTGGTCGCAACCCGGTGGGTGACGATCGCGACGTCGCCGCGGACGAGCACGTCGCGGTCACTGCTCCGGCAGCTGGTCACCCGCCAACCGTCTGCCCGCCACCCCCGCCACAGGGTGCGGTACTGCTCGACGGTGATCGATACCTGCGCGGTGTCGGGAAAGACCAGTTGTGCGTCGGGGGCGAAACTGCCGAAGTAGGCGTGTTCGTCGTTGGCCGCGAAGACCGCGACGAGTGCGTCGAGTGCGGCCAGCGCGCGGTCGGCGGGTGTCGGGTCGGTGCTCATCGTCATCACGGTCACCGCTTTCCCGGGAAGACGGTGAGCAGCTCGTAGGCGACATGCGCCGCCGCGATCCCGGTGATCTCGGCGTGGTCGTAGGCGGGAGCCACCTCCACGATGTCGGCGCCGACAATGTCGAGGCCGGCGAGCCCGCGCAGCGTGTGCAGCAGTTCCCGCGACGTCAGGCCACCGGCCTCCGGGGTGCCGGTGCCGGGTGCGTGCGCCGGGTCGAGGATGTCGATGTCCACCGACACGTACACCGGACCGCCGGCGAGTCGTCGGCGCACCCGTTCGACGACGCGTGCGGTGCCGTCGGTCTCGTAGTCGTCGGCGCGCACCACTGCGAAACCCAGCGCCGCATCGTCGTCGAGATCGGTTGTGCTGTACAGCGGCCCGCGGATGCCCACATGCATCGACCGTTCCATGTCGATGAGCCCTTCTTCGCTCGCCCGCCGGAACGGGGTGCCGTGGGTGTAGGGCGCGCCGAAATAGGTGTCCCAGGTGTCGAGGTGTGCGTCGAAATGCAGCACCGCGATGGGCTTGCCGTGTAGGGCACGCATCGCCCGCAGCATCGGCAGGGCGATGGTGTGGTCACCGCCCAGTGCGAGCGTGGTGGCCCCGTCGGCACCCAACGCCCTCACGGCCGTGTCGATGGTCTCGATCGCCGCGGTGATGTCGAACGGATTGACGGCGAGGTCGCCGCGATCGACCACCTGCTGTGCCGCGAACGGGGAGATCCCCATCGCAGGGTTATAGGGCCGCAACAACTTCGACGATGCGCGGATGTGACCCGGCCCGAACCGTGCGCCCGGGCGGTAGCTGACGCCGGTGTCGAAGGGGATGCCCAGGATGTTGACGTCGACGCTGCTCACCTGATCGGCGCGCGGCAGCCGCGCGAAGGTCGCGGGCTCGGTGTAGCGCGGGGTCTGTGCGGCATCGACCTGCCCGACGACTCCGTCGGTGACGATGAAGGGATGGTCGAGGCCGGCGATCTCGTCGGCCATCTCAGTTCTCCCGTCCGGGTGTGGGTGTGGCCGAATTCTTCTGGGCGGCAGCCTCTTCGGCCGCAGATTCCTCTGCGGCGATCTCGGCGCGGATCTCGCCCGTGCCCGACGGGTCGGCCATTTCCGGGTGCTCGGTCAGCAGCCGGTGTTCCTCGCTGAGGTCGGCCGAGCGGCTGAACAGCAAATACGAGCCGCCGGCGACGATGAGCCCGACGATGAACGCGATGTCGACGCCGCCCATCGCCGAGGCGGCCGGTCCCTCGTAGAACGTGAGGTCCATGAACGGGATCTCGGCGAGGAAACCGAGGAGGAAGGCGACGATGCCGCGCCACGGCCAGATCCCGTAGACGCCCGCGGGGGTGAAGAGGTCGGCGATCACGTAATGCCCGCGGCGGACGAAGAAGTAGTCGGTGAGGTTGACCGCCGTCCACGGCACCAACAGATACAGCATGATCAGCAAGGCGGTGTTCAGGGCCTCGGTGGCATCGGTCAGCGCCAATCCCAGCGCCAGCCAGATGACGGTCAGCGCGATGATCGTCACCACACGCAGATTCCGTGTGGGCCGCACGGCGCGCACCGAGTCGAGCGCGGTGACCACCGTGAGCATGCCGCTGTAGGCGTTGAGGCCCATGGTCGCAACGAGCACGAGGGTGGCGACCACGGCGAGGATGCCGCCGAGCGGGGAGAAGATCTGGTTGGCCCCGTCGTTGATGCCCGAGAGTGCGTCGGTCGCACCCAGATAGGTGGCCAGGAACGCGCCGAGTGGGATCAGCCACGCCGGCGACGCGACGGCCCCGGTGAACACCGAGGCGATGATCGCCGACGGTTTGGTGTCGCGGGGGAGGTAGCGGCTGTAGTCCGACACGTAGGGGGCGTAGGTGATGTTGTAGGACGCGGCGACGGAGAACTGCACCAGGAACGCCACGAGGGTGAAGCCGCCGGGGCCCGACGGTCCGATCGAGCCGTGCACGCCGCCGGCGAAGATGCCGATCGTGAGGATCAGCCACAGCGGCAACGAGATCCAGAACAGCACGCGGAAACTCTTGTGCAGCAGGTCGTGTCCGAAGATTGCCAGCAGCGCCGCGATCACCGAGATGATCACCGCGACCGCGACGGCGTTCCAGCCGAAGATCGACTGCAGGCCGGACTTGATGATGACCAGATCGACGACGTTGAATCCGACGAACGTGAACAGGGTGCCGATGAGCGGGAGCAGCACGCCACGGTAGCCGAATTGGGCGCGGGACTGGACCATCTGCGGCAAGCCGAGCACCGGTCCCTGCGTCGCGTGAAACGCCATGAACAATGTGCCGAACGCGATGCCGGCGATTCCGGCGACGATCGTCCACCACAGCGACAGGCCCATCGACGGCCCGACGAAGCCGAGCGCGAGGGTGAACGGCTGGAAGTTGCCGACGAACCAGAAGGGTCCCTGCTGGGAGACCTTGCCGTGGCGTTCGTTGTCGGGGACGTAGTCGATCGAGCGGGTTTCGATGGTGGGCCGGCGGGTGGCGGCTGTCGGCGGGGCCGCGGTGGTCACCGGTGCGGCCAGGTTCTCGTTGGTCATGGTGCTCAGCGTGCGCGCTGCCTGACGTGCGAGAACAGGGATCAAATATCCAGATCGGCCATTACGATTGGGCAATATGTACAACACCGGGTGCCGTGTGGGGAGGCGTCGATGATCACCGTGGCCGACGTGGTGGCCGCCGACGAACTCGGGCTCGAGGTGATCTGGGGGGATCACCTGCTCGACGTCGAGGTCGTCGTGGCCCATGTCTCCGAACTCACGAGTCCGCAGGCGTGGCTGCGCGGCGGCGAATTGCTGATGACGGTCGGGCTGCTGCTGGAGATGACCGAGGACGGATGTCGCGACTATCTGCGCAACTGCCGCGCCGGAGGTGTCGCGGCCGTGGCGTTGGGACTCGGGCCCGGCCTGCCGTACCAGCGGTGTCCGGAGCCGTTGCGGACCGCCGCGGCCGAGGTGGGGGTCGCATTGCTCGTGGTGCCCGGCCACGTACCGTTCATCGCGGTCACCAAGTGGGTATTCACCACGATGGCCGAGCAGGAGCGCCGCGACCTACAGCGCGCCATGGACACCAACCGCCGGCTCACCCAGGTGGCCACACTCAACGCGCCGCTGCCCGCGCTGCTCGCGGCATGGAGCGAGATCAGTGATGTCGCGTGCGTGGTGTGCGACGGATTGGGCCGGCTCGTCGCCGCGACACCGGACACGTCGGCCACGGAGGTCGACGCCGCGTGCCGGCTCGCAGCGACCGTCGCCGACGACCCCGCCGCACCCGCATGGTCGGTCCACGGCGAGCACGAGATCCACGCCGTCGGTTCCCATGTGCCGATCGGATTCGTCGTCCTCGACGCACAGATGAATCCGGTCTCCCGCCACTCGTCGACCGTGCTCGTGTCGCTGCTGGCACTCGAACTCGAACGGCGCAATCTGGCGGGCCAACCCGAACGGCAGCGCCGCAGTTCGGTGTTCGCCGGTCTCATGCGTCCAGGACTCAAACCGCCCCGCGCCCAGCAGCTGGCCGATTCGGTCGGGTGGGGATCGGCGCTGATCCAGGTGGCGGTGATCCGGCCCGAACCGGCCGAGGTGGACGCGTTGGTGTTCCGGCTGCGGGTGTCGTTGTCGGCGGCCCTCATTCGCGTCCGAGGCAGCGACATCGAACTCGCGCACCCCGAGACCGACGGTCTCGCGGCCACGCTGAGCCGGCTCGCGTCCAGCCGGCCCATCGGCCTCGGCGCCGCGGTGCCGCCGCACTCGCTGGCCGTCTCCGCGACGCAGGCACGATCGCTGGTCACTGTCAGTGAGCGACTCGGACGCCTGATGAGTGCCCACGAGGGGCAGACCGCCGAACTGCTGCTGGGTTTCGGCGACCCTCGGGTGCTGCGCGGCTTCGCCGACGCCGTCCTCGCGCCACTCGATGCTCTCGACGAACGCGAGCGTGCCGAATTGATACGCACCCTCGAGGAATGGTTGCGGGCCAACGGCGCCTGGGATCCGGCCGCTGCCCGGTTGTCGGTGCATCGCAACACGGTGCGCAACCGGATGGAACGTGTCGCCGCGCTGTCGGGGCGTCGTCTCGACGACGGCGACGACCGGATGGAACTGTGGCTGGCACTCAAGGCCAGGGCGGCCACGCCGCGAGTGTGAGACCTCGCGGCAACAAGAGCCGTGGAGGGTTTCGCGACGGGGGTCCGCCGTGCTCGAGCGCGCCCGTTGTCCATCTGTCCGATTCCTCCGCGACACGTGGCCCGTGGCAGTCGCGACGACCCGCGGGGGAGCTGTGACAAAGTGTGTGCATGATACTGGGGGAGCGCGACTACGGGTCGGTGCTTCTCGGGTCGGCGTCGGAGGGCCGCATTCGCCGGCGCATCCGGATCCAGACGGTGCTGACCGGCACCATCGTGGTGGCCAATCTGATCGGCGCGGCGGCCGCGATCGCTCTGACGGCGGTCGGCATCCCCGAACCCTCGGCCTTCCTGCCGCAACTGTGGTGGGTCAACTTCATCGTCGTGCCCGTGTACGTGACGGTGGCCTTCGTGATCGGGATCGGGTGGGGCACCTTCGCGATCGTTCGTGACCTGCGCTGGGCGATCCGCCGGGAACGGCCGACGGCGGCCGATGCCCGACGCACGCAGCGAGTGCCGCGGCGGCTGCTGACACTGCAGGCGTTGCTCTGGTTCGGCGCGGTGGTCTTGTTCACGATCCTCTACGGGATCGCCAACCCGATGCTGATACCGAAGATGTTCTTCGTCACCAGTCTCAGCGGGGTGGTGGTGGTCGGCGTGTCGTACCTGCTCATCGAGCTGGCGCTGCGACCGGTGGCCGCCGACCTGATCAGTGCCGGCTACCGGCGCCGCAAACGTACCGGGGTGCGGTCGCGGTCTTTCGTCGCCTGGATGGTCGGGTCGGGCACACCCATCTTCGGCATCCTGCTGGTGGTCTCGTTCGGCGCCTTCCGCGACGACACCACCAAACTGGACCTGTTCGTCGGAGTGTTCGTGCTCGCGGTGATCTCACTGGCCACCGGCATTGTGCTGACCTGGCTCACCAGCGAGAGCGTCACCGCACCCATCCGCAGCGTGCGCCGGGGCATGGACCGCGTGCAATCGGGTGACCTCGGTCCCAGCGTCGACCTCGTGGTGTACGACGGCACCGAACTCGGCGACCTGCAGGCCGGTTTCAACGCCATGGTCGGCGGGCTGCGGGAACGCGACCACATGCGCGACGTGTTCGGCCGTCACGTCGGCCGCGACGTCGCCGAGGCGGCACTGAACTCCGATCCGGAACTCGGTGGCAGTGAACGCGTGGTGGCAGTGGTGTTCGTCGACGTGATCGGGTCGACCACCCTGGCCGCCGACCGCAGCCCGACCGACGTGGTGGCCATCCTCAACCGGTTCTTCGGGGTGATCGTCGAGGAGGTGGAACGTCGGCGTGGACTGGTCAACAAGTTCGAGGGCGACGCCGTGCTCGCCATCTTCGGGGCCCCCATCGACCTCGACGACTCGGCGGGTGCCGCCCTGCGCACCGCCCGCGACATCGCGGGCCGGCTGGTCGACGAGGTGCCCGAACTCTCGGCCGGAATCGGTGTCGGATATGGCCACGTGGTGGCCGGAAACGTCGGAGCCATCGAGAGATTCGAGTACACGGTGATCGGCGACCCGGTCAACGAGAGTGCGCGTCTGTCGGAGCTGGCCAAGCGGAACCCGCGCCGGCCGCTGGCGTCGGGACGCACCCTTGACGCCGCCGGGGAGCGGGAGGCCGCCCGGTGGCAGCGGGCCGAGTCGGTCACGCTGCGGGGGCGTGCCGAGGAGACCGAGGTCTACGAGCCCCGCGACGAATAGCGCCAGAAAGGTCACCGCAGGGTGGGGTGAGGTGTCATATGCCATGTCGGGGTCCGCTCCGGTGACCCTTCTGGCGCGTGTGAGTCCTCAGGTGTCCCGGTCGTTGGTGCCCTCGGCGTAGTCGAGCCTGCGCAACGCCAGCCGCAGCACTTCGTCGTCGATGCGGCCGGCGTCGCGTTCGTCGATGAACACGCCGCGCTGGATCTGTAACAGCTTGTTGCGCATACGGTTTCCGGCTGCGGTTGGGCTCTCGCCGAGGGCGTCGGCGCCGCGGCCGAGTTCCTCCCACGCGGTGTTGCGCTGGGTGGTGACCCATTTGCGCAGCATCCCGATCTGCAGGCGCCGCGGGTCGTGGTCGGGGATCTGCTCGGCTACCGCGTCGAGGTATTTCTCCGACTCCCGCGATGCACGGTCTTGGGCCGAGGCCAACGCCAGACGGTCGGCGGCCTCGTCGTTGCCGGAGACACCGAGCTTGCCGATCACCCACGGCAGTGTGGTGCCCTGGATGAGCAGGGTGCCGACCACCACCACGAACGTCAGGAACAGGATCTCGGGCCGCGCCGGAAACGGCTCCCCGGACCGGGTGACCACCGGGATCGAGAATGCCGCCGCCAACGACACCACCCCGCGCATGCCCGCCCACCCGACGATGAACACCCACGACGCCTTCGGTGCCGCCTCGCGCTCGCGGACCCGCGATGAGAAGAGCCGCGGCAGGTAGGTGGCCGGGAACACCCAGACGAAGCGCACCAGGATCGTCGCGGCGAGCACCAGGGCGGCATCCCTGGCCACGTGCGTCCACGATTCCCCCGACAGCCCCTTGATGAGGTCGGGCAACTGCAACCCGATCAGCAGGAACACGAACGCCTCGAGTACGGCGTCGACCGCTTTGCGGACCGATTCCTCCTGCAGTCGGGTGGCGTAACCGAGCCGCACCGACCGCTGGCCCAGGAACAGCCCGGCGGTGACCACCGCGATCACCCCGGACGTGTGGAGTTCTTCGGCGACGAAATACGTGCCGAACGGCACGGTGATCCCGATCGCGGTCTCCATCGTCGGGTCGTCGAGCCGGTCGCGCACCCATGAGACCAGATATCCGACGGCCAGGCCGATGGCGGCACCCCCGATCGCGGCGATCAAGAAGGTGGTCAAACCCATCCACACCGACGTGGTGGCCCCGATCGCCGCGGCCAGCGCCACCCGCAGGGCGGTCAGTGCGGTGGCGTCGTTGAGCAGGCTCTCCCCGCCGAGCAGCGTCATGATTCGTTTGGGCAGTCCCAGCCGACGGCCGATCGCCTGCGCGGAGACCGCGTCCGGTGGTGCCACCACCGCGCCGA
The DNA here is from genome assembly GCF_053588635.1 of Gordonia sp. NPDC003425. Lineage (NCBI taxonomy): Bacteria > Bacillati > Actinomycetota > Actinomycetes > Mycobacteriales > Gordoniaceae > Gordonia > Gordonia sp. NPDC003425. The sequence goes on from NZ_JBSFQI010000006.1 coordinate 63,769, forward strand.
GGACCAGCGCCGCGGCCAGCGGCAGATTCGGCACCGTCGCGTAGGCCACCAGCCCCACCACCACCGTGGTGAACAGCGGCAGCCCCACCGCGAGCAGTCCGATGGCGCGGCGGTTGGCGCGGATCTCCTGATAGGAGCTCTCCTGTGCGGCCGAGTAGAGCAGCGGCGGCAGGATCACGAACAGCACGAACTCCGGCTCGAGGGTGGCTTCGGGCAGCCCGGGAATCCAGCCGATCGCCAGGCCGACGACGACCAGGATCAGCGGCGAGGACAGGTTGTAGTGCCGGCACACGGCAGCGATCGCCACCGACACCACGACCACGAGCAGCAGGGAAGCGTTCACCGGTGCAAACCTAACCGGTCGTGCGCGACTCGTCGCGCCTGATTCGTCCTGCCTGATTCGTGGCGCCCGATTCGCCGGGACAGTCGGAACCATTGCGTCCGGCGGGATAATGCGTGCATGAGCATCTTCGGTCGTTCCTCCCGCACCCGACGCGATCCGGATTCCACCGCCACCGCCGTCGCGGCCCGGTGCCCCGAACTCGGCAGCATCGGGCTCGATCCGGCCGCTGATCCACCGCCGGCGACCGGTGACATCAGCGTCTGCGAGGACTGCCTACAGCTCGGCGAACGGCACTGGGCGCATCTGCGCATCTGTCTGGAGTGCGGCCATGTGGGGTGCTGCGATTCGAGCCCGCGCCGCCACGCCACCGCGCACTTCCAGGACATGGGCCATCCGGTGATGCGCTCGGCCGAGCCGGGCGAGGCGTGGCGGTGGTGCTACATCCACGAACTGACCGCGTGAGTTCTCAACGATCGATGCACGTGCGCGGTGTCGGTCCGACGAGCGACGAACTCGTCGCACCAGCGTGAACCGGACACGTAGGATTTGGGGATGACCTCGAGCAGCGAGAGCGGTGCACAGGCGCAACCAACCCAGATCCCGGTCCGCCAGATGCCGCCGGCGCAACCCACTGTCGGACCCCCCGATGTGCTGGGCACACCCTCGTCGCCCACCGCTACACGCGTGATGGTGCTCGGCTCCGGAGAACTCGGCAAAGAGCTCGTCATCGCGTTCCAGCGACTCGGCGTCGAGGTGATCGCCGTCGACCGCTACGAGGGGGCACCCGGTCATCAGGTGGCGCATGCCGCCGAGGTGATCGACATGACCGACGCCGATGCGCTTCTCGCCCTGGTGGAGAAGTATCAGCCCGCCTACGTGGTTCCCGAGATCGAGGCCATCGCGACCGACGCGCTGCAGACCGTCGAGCGCCGCGGCCTGGCCGAGGTGATCCCGACGGCGTCGGCGGTGGTCACCACGATGAACCGTGAGGGCATCCGGCGCCTGGCCGACGAGGACCTCGGACTGCCCACGTCGCCGTACCTGTTCGCGGGTTCACTCGACGAACTGACCGTGGCCGCCGGTCAGGTGGGTTTTCCGTGCGTGGTGAAGCCGGTGATGTCGTCGTCGGGCAAGGGACAGACCGTGTTGCGCAGCGCCGACGACGTGCCCCACGCGTGGGAGACCGCGACCACCGGCGGCCGGGTGGCCGGCGAGCGGGTGATCGTCGAGGGCTTCATCGACTTCGACTACGAGATCACCCTGCTCACCGTGCGGGCCATCGACCCGGCGACCGGCCGCCTCACCACCCACTTCTGTGCGCCGATCGGGCACCGGCAGATCGACGGCGACTACGTGGAGAGCTGGCAGCCGCACGAGATGAGCGGCTATGCGCTCGGCGCGGCCACGTCGATCGCGGCACGGGTGGCCACCGCGCTGGGCGACGGGAAGCTCGGCGGCCGAGGCATATTCGGCGTTGAACTCTTCGTCAAGGGCGACGACGTCTACTTCTCGGAGGTGTCGCCGCGCCCGCACGACACCGGATTGGTCACCATGGCCACCCAGCGCCTCTCGGAGTTCGAGATGCATGCGCGTGCGATCCTCGGGTTGCCGGTGGACGTGACGCTGGCATCGCCGGGTGCGTCGGCGGTGATCTACGGCCAACTCGACGAGGAGGCCATCGCGTTCGAGAACGTCGCCCACGCGCTCGCCATCCCCGAGACCGACATCCGGCTGTTCGGTAAACCCGAGAGCTTCCATCGGCGCCGCATGGGTGTGGTGACCGCGACGGCCGACGACACGCAGACCGCGCGGGAGCGGGCGGTGCGCGCGGCGTCGACCGTGATCCCGGTGACCGGGCGTCCCGCCCGCCGCACCACGGCCGCTCCGGTGCCCCCATCTGCACCCGAACCCCCGGCCGGGCCTCGGCCACCCGCCGGGCGTCCGCCCGCACCACAGGCCGGTCCGCCGCAACCCGGTATGGGTCGGCCCGGTCCCGGCCCCCAGCAGCCGGGGCCCCAGCCGCCGGGACCCCAGCAGCCGGGCCCCCAGCAGCCGGGACCCCAGCAGCCGGGACCCGTTGCGCCGCAGGCGGGTCCGCGACCACCGCAGGCCGCGCCACGTCCCCCGCGGCCCGAAGCCCGGCCCGAGATGCCCCGACCCGAGGCGCCCCGCCCGGACGGGAGCCACGCGCCCGCCGTCGATCAGCCGCGGGCGAGCGTCGACTGAACCGGCCACCGGATGCCGCTGTGGGGTGAACTGCTCGTCGCCGCGGGCATTCTGATCGGCCTGCTCGGCATCGTGATCCCGGTGCTGCCCGGCAGCCTGCTGGTGGTGGCCGCGATCCTGGTGTGGGCCGCGATCATCGGCGGCAAGGCGTGGATCATCTTCGGTGTCGCTCTCGCCCTGGTGGCGTGCGGCGAGGTGATCAAATACTTTGTCGCCGGAAAAGTGTTGCGGGCCGGCGGAATCCCGAACGTCACCGTGATCGTCGGCGCGCTCACCGGTATCGTCGGGTTCTTCGTGATCCCGGTGGTCGGACTGTTCGTCGGCTTCATCGTCGGCGCCATGGTGTCGGAACTGGTGCGCACCCGCACCATGGCGCAGGCCTGGCGTGGCACGCTGTCGGCGGCCAGGGCGTCGATGTACACGATCGGCATCGAACTGTGCGCCGCGCTGCTGGCGGCCGGGGTGTGGCTCGTCGGCGTGGGTCTCTGGTGATCGAACTCTCTAGCCGCTGATCCGGGTGGGGGGCCGTGCGCTGCGCGCGCCGATCGGCACGATCATCGGGTCCCCGAACACGGGGTCGGGGATCACCCGCGCGCGCAGCCCGAATGCCTCATCGAGGAGGTCTTCGGTGATCACCTCGGTGGGCGTGCCGTGCGCCACGATGCGTCCACTCGTCATCACGAAGAGTGAATCACTGTAGCGGGCAGCGAGATTCAGGTCGTGCAGCACCATCACCACGGTCTTGCCGTGCTCGGCGCGCAGCGCATGCACCAGATCGAGGATCTCGATGGAGTGTGCGAGGTCGAGGTAAGTGGTCGGCTCGTCGAGTAGCAGCAGGTCGGTGCCCTGCGCCAGCGTCATCGCGATCCACACCCGTTGCCGCTGCCCGCCCGACAGGGCGTCGAGGCGACGGTCGGCGAGATCGGTGGTGTCGGTGAGTTCCAGTGCCCGGGCGACGGCGGCCTCGTCCTCCTCGGACGCCTGCTGATACCACTTCTGATGCGGGTGCCGGCCTCGGCCCACCAGGTCGGCGACGGTGAGACCCTCGGGCGCAACGGGATTCTGCGGCAGGATGCCCAGGGTGCGGGCGACCTGCCGCGGCCGGGTGCGGTTGATGTCGGTGCCGTCGAGCATCACGGTGCCGCGTTGCGGCGTGAGCAGACGCGAAAGTACCCGCAGGAGCGTCGATTTGCCGCACCCATTGGGTCCGATGATGGTGGTGACCGCGGCATCGGGGATCGCGATGTCCAGCCCGTCGATGACGGTGGTGTCGTCGTATCCGACGGTGAGTTCGTGTGCGAGAAGTCTGCTCATGCGGTCGACTTTCGGGACAGGGAGATCATCAGGTAGATCAGGAACGGGCCACCCACCGCGGCGGTGACGATGCCGACCGGCAGACCGCCGGGAAGCACGGTGCGGCACAGCAGGTCCCCGGCCAGCACCAGGACCGACCCGACGATGCCGCCAAGCAGCGGCGTCGGCACCGGGGTGCGGGCCAGGCGCATCGCGATCTGCGGGGCGAGCAGGGCGACGAAGGCGATCGGTCCGGCCGCCGACACGGCCAGCGCGGTCAGCCCGACCGCCACCAGCAGGATGGCCGCCGACACCGCGCCGGTGCGCACCCCGAGTCCGCGAGCGATGTCGGGGCCCAGCGACAGCACGCCGATCGGCCGCGACAGCACCGCGATCGCGACGATCCCGACCAGCACCGCGACCAGCACCGGCCACACCTGCGCCCAGCCGGTGTTGGCCACCGAACCGACCAGCCACACCTGGGCGCGGGCCACGTCGGTGATGTCGGCGCGGGTCAGCAGGAACGAGGTGAGTGCCTGCAGCATCCAGGTGATGCCGACCCCGATGAGCACCAACCGCAGCGGGTTGATCCCACTGTTGGCGGCACGTCCGGGCCACGCCAGCAGGTACATGATCGCGGCGGTGCCGAGCCCGCCGACGAGCGCGGCCGCGGGCACTCCGATGTCGGCGAGCCAGGCGCCCCACGTGTTGCCGAATGCGATGGCGGCCACCGCGGCCGCTCCGGCGCCCGCGGTGATGCCGAGGATGTCGGGGGTGGCCAACGGGTTGCGCGCGATGAGTTGGGTGAGTGCGCCTGCCGCCCCGAGCGCGAAGCCGACGAGCACCGACACCAGTGCCCGCGGCAGCGTGTCGGAGAGCACCACGACGTTCTCGATTCGGGTGCCGCCGCCGAGCAGAATGCGTGCCACGTCGGTGGGCGACAGTGGATAGTCGCTGATGCCGACACTGAGCAGGAACAGCAGCACGGTCAGCACCGTCGCCGCACCCCCGACCAGCACCGCGCGTGGCCGCACGATCCACGACGACCTGCCGATCCGGACGACGACGGACCCGGGTGAGCGTGATCCGGACCCGCGCGGTGTGCGGTGGTCGGTGCCCTGACGATCGGTGGTCTCCGCGGTCATACGCTGGTCAGTATCTGCTTGCGGACCATGACGATCAGGAACGGTGCGCCCACCAGCGCGAGCACCACACCCACCTGCACCTCGCCCGGGCGGGCCACCACGCGGCCGATGACGTCGCAGACCAGCATCAGTGTTGCGCCCAGCAGCGCCGAGTACGGGATGATCCACCGGTAATCCGGTCCGGTGACCGCACGCGCGATGTGCGGTACCACCAGACCCAGGAACACGATCGGCCCGCAGGCGGCGGTGGCCGCACCGATGAGCAGGGTGATGGCGGCGATGCCCACCGCGCGGATCACCAGCACGCGTGATCCCAGCGCCTTGGTCATGTCGTCGCCAAGGCTCAACACGTTGAGGAAGAATCCGCTGGCCACCGCGAGCACGAGTCCGATCACGATGAACGGCAGACTGGCCCAGAACACATCCATGCCACGCCCCGACGTCGCGCCGACGCTCCAGAAGCGCCACGCGTCGAGCGATGCGGTATCGGTGAGCACGATCGCCGACGTGATCGCGATCAGCATCGCCGACAGGCCGGTGCCTGCCAGTACGAGTGTCACCGGGGACGCTCCGGTGAGGGCGGCGACGCCGAACACGGCGCACGAGGCGACGATCGCGCCGACGAGTCCGCACACCATGTAGGCGATGGGTGAGGTGATACCGAGCAGATACACACCGCAGACCACCGCCAGCGCGGCGCCCGCGTTGACGCCCAGCATCCCCGGGTCGGCGATGGGGTTGCGGGTATGGCCCTGGGTGATCGCTCCTGCGGCCCCGATCGCGAGTCCCACGATCAGTCCGAGGACGGTGCGCGGCACCCGCAGGTCCCAGACGATGCCGGCGGTGTCGTCGGGTTTGTCGATATGGGGCAGTTGCAGGTGCAGGGCGGCCTGCCAGATCTCACGGGCTCCCGCGGCGAACGCGTCCCAGGACTGTGCCGGAGGGATGGTGCGGGCGCCGATCACCACCGAGGCAACCATCGCGGCGAGCAGCACCGCAGCGATCACCACGAGCCCGCCGAACCGTCGCACAAAGGGAAACCTTACCTCACTTGGCCATTGGCCTCCCGCGCCGACCGCGATCACGGGGAGGTTGCAACGGGCTCACATTTTCGTGAGGGTGGGTAAGGATCGCACCGATACGTAACAAGTTGCTGTGAGTATCCGATAATCCTGGACACAGTCATCCGAGGGTGCGGACCCGACGCGGGTCACCGACGAAGAAGGAGTTCTCATGAACAAGACGCTGAAGCGCACGGTGGCCGGACTGGCCGTCGCCGCCGGTATCGCGGGCGGATCATTCGTTGCAGGAGCTCCCGCGCATGCCGATCCCCCGCCTCCGCCCGCGGATCTTGCCCTGTACGGCGGTGTGGACTGCTACTGGAAGGGCTGGGGTCCGACGTGGGATCAGCTTCCCGGCTGGCGTATGCACCGGTTCATGGGAGCGGTGAACATCGGTGGCTACACGATGACCAACGTCACCGTCACCGAACTCGGTGGGGCCACCAAGACGGTCCCCGCTCTCACCAAGGAGCAGGCGCAGAAGGCGGGCGCCAAGGATCCGCGCGCAACCAAGGCCGGCGAACTCCTGCCGGGCCAGGCCTACGCGGCGTTCGAGACCACGTGGCGCGGTTGCTGGCCCTCGTCGATCTCCGGATACACCATCGGTGCGCAGGTCGAGCCGAACATCTTCAACAACGCGGGATTCTGGTGGAACATCGACCAGCAGGGCGGCGATCAGAAGGCGGTCCCGAACACGCAGAAGGCGACCCCGACGAGCCTGGGTACCCAGGCACCCCCCGCGGGCGTGACGCCGAACTGACAGCAGGACCACAAAGGGCCGACCGGGGAGATCCGGTCGGCCCTTTTGTGATCTCGACAAGCTCGATCAGCGGGGGACGCTCGATCAGCGGGGGGTCGCTCGATCGGCTGTGATCTCGACAAGCTCGATCAGCGGGGGGACGCTCGATCAGCGGGGGGCGCTCGATCAGCGGGGGGCGCTCGATCGGCGGGGGACGCTCGATCAGCGGGACGGGGTCATGCCTTCTGAACCTTGTGGGGCTCGGAGGCGGCGAGCATGTCCTCGCGTTCGACCACCTTGACGCGTTCGCGGCCCTCCGCGGCGCCGAGCGCGCGCTCGTGCTCGTCGAGGCGGTACCAGCCGTCCCAGGTGGTGTACGGAATGTTCTTCGACTCGAGGAGCTCGATCACGGCGTCCTCACCCGGGTTCTTCGGGTCGAGCAGCGCGTCGTTGCGCATGTCGTCGAGGATGCACTCCACGGTCTCGTTGGCGTCGCCCTTGGTGTGGCCGATGAGGCCGACAGGTCCGCGCTTGACCCACCCGGTGGTGTAAAGCCCGACGAGGTGGGTGCCCTCGTCGAAGATGCGGCCGGCTTCGTTGGGGATCACACCGGCCTGGCTGTCGAACGGGATCTGCGGGAGGTTGTCGGACAGGTAGCCCACGGCCCGGTAGACGGCGGTCACGTCCCAGTCGGTGTAGCGGCCGGTGGGCTTCACGTTGCCGGTGCCGTCGAGCTGGGTGCGCTCGGTGCGCAGGCCCACCACCTCGCCGTTCTCGCCGAGGATCTCCACCGGCGATTCGAAGAAGTGCAGGAACAGCTTGTGGATCGCACCTTCCTTGGGTTCACGCATCGCGTAGTTCTCGATGATTGTGGCCACCTGGTCGGTGATCTTCGAGCCACGCCGCGCCACGGCCGACCCCTCGTCGTATTCGATGTCCTCCGGGTCGACGACGACCTCGATGGTGGGAGAGTGGTCGAGTTCCTTGAGTTCGAGCGGCGTGAACTTGGCCTGCGCGGGTCCGCGACGGCCGAACACATGCACCTCGAGTGCCTTGTTCTGTTTGAGGCCTTCGTAGACGTTGGCCGGGATCTCCGTCGGCAGCAGTTCGTCACCGGTCTTGGCCAGCACGCGCGCCACGTCGAGGGCCACGTTGCCGACGCCGATGACCGCGACCTTCTCCTCTTCCAGCGGCCATTCGCGCGGGAAGTCGGGGTGTCCGTCGTACCAGGCGACGAACTGCGCGGCGCCGTAGCTGCGCTCGAGGTCGATGCCCGGGATGCCCAGCGCCCGGTCGTCGGTGGCGCCGGTGGAGAAGATCACCGCGTCGTAGAGGGTTTTGAGCTCGTCGAGGGTGATGTCGGTGCCGTAGTCGATGTTGCCGAGCAGGCGCACCTGCGGCTTGTCGAGGACCTTGTGCAGCGCGGTGATGATGCCCTTGATGCGCGGATGGTCGGGGGCCACGCCGTAACGGATCAGGCCGAACGGGGCGGGCATCCGCTCGTAGAGATCGATGCTGACACCCTGCTCTTTGGCGGTGTCGGACTTCATCAACGCGTCGGCGGCGTAGATGCCGGCGGGGCCGGCGCCGACGATGGCTACCCGCAGCGGGCGGCTGGTGTCGCTCATGTAGGGGGTTCCTCGAACTGTTCGGAATACGTCGTATCCCCTCTACGGTAGGCGCTCGGGCCCGCCGCGCCCAAAATTGTGTGAGGGTTACCTCAGTCATGGTGCGGCGCGCAGTCGCTTCGGGGGCCGTCCATTGCGTTGTCGGTGGCGCACCGGGACCACCGCAAACCGGTCACCGGGTGATCGCTCGTTACACTGCGGGCCATGCCCAAAGGTGGACGTGACCCTCGCAAAGACCAGGTCGGCGACAATTCTCCCCCGGTCGACGACGAGGGGTCGAAGTCGTGGAAGGACGCGTGGCCGTTCTGGGTGGCGCTGATCGTGGTGGTGGCCGCGATCCTCGGGGTGGTGCTGTCGAACGTGCTGCGACCGGCCGAAGACCGGGCGAGCGATTCGGCCCAGGTGCAGTTCGCGATCAACGACGTCTACACCGCGCGCAACAACGTCGACTACGGCAAGTACAAGGCCGCGACGTGCGCGACCGATGTGACGTCGGGGGCGATCCTGCCCGAAGCCGAGTTCGTCGCACAGAACCGGAAGTCGGTGGAGACCAACGGGCGCATCGTGATTCCGGAGATCACCGACGTGACCGTCACCGGTGACCGGGCCACCGCGCGAGTACATTGGCATTTCGACAAGTCCCCCGATCGGACGCAGGTGACCAGCGTCGTCGTGGTGAAGGACAACGGAGACTGGAAGGTGTGCAAGGCATGACCTATGCCGGCGATCTGACCCCGCTGCAGGCGTGGGAGAAGCTCGAGAACGATCCCAACACGGTGCTGGTGGACTGTCGCACCCGAGCGGAATGGTCGTTTGTCGGCGTCCCGGACCTGGAGATCATCGAGAAGCAGACGGTCTTCGTCGAGTGGACCACCTTTCCCGAGGGCACCCCCAACGAGGCGTTTGTGGCCGAGTTGCGCGACGCCGGCATCACCGACAACAACGAGGTGATCTTTCTGTGCCGATCGGGTCACCGGTCGATCGGCGCCGCCGAGGCGGCCACCGCGGCGGGGATCGCCAAGGCGTATAACGTGCTCGACGGATTCGAAGGGGCGCTCGACGAGAACGATCACCGCGGCGCGGTGGGGTGGCGTGCCCTCGATCTGCCGTGGCGGCAGTCGTGAGCGGCGAACTACCCGAGGGCGTATCCGCGGACACGCTCGCCGTGCGCGGCGGCCTGGCGCGGTCGGGCTTCTTCGAGACGTCGGAGGCCTTGTACCTCACCTCCGGCTACGTCTACGACTCGGCCGAGGCCGCCGAGCGTGCCTTCACCGGTGAGGACGAGCGGTTCGTCTACTCCCGTTACGGCAATCCGACGGTCGAGATGTTCCAGGAACGGCTGCGCCTGATCGACGGCGGCGAGGCCTGCTTCGCCACCGCCAGCGGGATGGCCGCGGTGTTCGTCGCGCTCGGTGCGCTCCTCAAGGCCGGAGACCGACTCGTCGCGGCGCGCAGCCTGTTCGGCTCCTGTTTCGTGGTGGCCAACGAGATCCTGCCCCGATGGGGTGTGCACACCGACTTCGTCGACGGTGAAGATCTCGATCAGTGGGAGCAGGCGCTCGCCACCCCGGCCGACGCGGTGTTCTTCGAGACGCCGTCGAATCCGATGCAAACCCTCGTCGACGTGGCCAGAGTGTCCGAACTCGCGCATGCCGCAGGTGCGAAAGTGGTGCTGGACAACGTGTTCGCCACCCCACTGCTGCAGCGCGGCTTTGATCTGGGGGCCGACGTGGTGGTGTATTCGGGCACCAAACACATCGACGGGCAGGGCCGGGTGATGGGCGGTGCGGTGCTGGGCACCAAGGAGTTCATCGACGGCCCGGTGCAGACCCTGATGCGCCACACCGGCCCGGCCATGAGTCCGTTCAACGCCTGGACACTGCTCAAGGGTCTGGAGACGCTGCGCCTGCGAGTGGACGCATCGGTGTCCTCGGCGCTGCGTATTGCCGAGTTCCTGGAAGCCGATCCACGCGTGCGATGGACGAAATACCCGTTCCTGCAGTCACATCCGCAGTACGCGCTGGCCCGTGAGCAGATGTCGGGCGGCGGCACCGTGGTGACCTTCGAACTCAACGACCACGACGGCGTCGACGGCAAGAAGCGCGCCTTCGAAGTACTCAACGCGCTGCGCGTCATCGACATCTCCAACAACCTCGGCGATTCGAAGTCGCTCATCACCCACCCCGCCACCACCACGCACCGTGCGATGGGACCCGACGGCCGCGCGGCCATCGGACTCACCGACGCGGTGGTGCGCCTGTCGGTGGGACTCGAAGGGGTCGACGACCTGCTGGCCGATCTGGACCAGGCCCTGGGATGACGCCCCGTTGATGCCCGATTCGGTGCGCACACAACGGAATTGGGTGGTGCATCAGATGATGCGGTGCAGACCCACGTAGACCTTGCCGCCGTAGGACTCGACGGTGCCGTTGGTCTGCCACCGCCAGAGGATGTCGCCGTTTCCGGGGGCCAGTGCCAGCAGATCGCCGTCCTCGCCGAAGGTGGAACCGATCAGTGCACGCGTCCCGTCGCTCGCGAACACCCTCGGCTCGCTGGGGACCGACCCGTGCGGCGACACCGACCCGGCATAGGAGTCACCGAACGCTTGCGCATGGGACTCCGTGGCGAACGTGTTGCTGACCATGAACGCCGTTCCGGTGCCGGTGACCGACGGCGGTAGTCCGCCGTTCACCAGACCCTGCCACAGAATGTGGCCGGTGGCGGGATTGACGACGCCGAAGTCGGCCGTTCCCACGCCCAGCGCGTCGAACGAACCCTTGCGTACCACCACGGGAAGACTGGTCAACCACGGCGTATCCGTTCCCCGCAGGATGCCACCCCCGGCCACGCCGACCTGCGACGATGTCCAGCCGTTGGGGCTGACCGCCGTGCGGGTGCCGTTGAGGTCGTAAAACTCGGCGTGCCCGGCGCCGGGGACCATGAAGCCCCCCACATACGGCGCCCATGGGGGCACGGCGTCGGGTCCGGCGTCGATGGTGTGCAGCACCTTCCCGTCGGAGACGCGGCGCCAGTCGGTGCGGTCCTTGGAGAACGGGTCGGACTCGTCGCGCGAGGTGGTGATGGTCACCACGCCGCCGCCCGATACGGGTGTGGGGGTGGCACTGGTGCTGGCGCGCCACCGCTGGCGACCGGCGGCGTCGACGCTGACGATGTCGGAGAGCGTCGACGACGGCGGGGCCGGGTTGGTGGTGGCGGTGAGCACGAAACCGTTGTCGGCGGGTACGGGATCATGGGCGTCGGTGAGCCGACCGGTCACCGCGCCCCGGTCGAGGTCGACGAACACGACCGCCGACGTGCCCGGGCAGGCGGCGTGGGTTCCCGGGACATCGATCGCGCATTCGGGGGCGCCGTAGCCGCCGGTGCCGGTGAGATCGACCGATCGTGCGAGCTTGCCCGAGTCGGCGTCGATGATGTCGAGGAGTTCGGCTTGCTGCGGGGCGGGCGACAAGCGCCAATTCAGCACATATTTCGCGCTGCCCCCGGCGAACCCGCTGCTCGGCGAGCCCGGCGGCGGGGTGTACGTCCACAGTGATTTGTCCGGTTTATGCTCCAGCGATGCGCTCAGCGGAGTCGCCGCGGTGCGCTCGAGCGTGGTGGCCTCGGCAACGGGTATGGCGGGGTCGGGTGGGGCCTTGTGCGGCCTGACAACGAAGTACACCCCGGTGGCGGCGGCGATGACGACCACCAATGCTGCCGCACCGCCGACGAGCCACCACTTCTTGTGACTCTTCTGAACAGGTGGTTGCGGCCCGGCGAAAGGTGGTCGCGGCGCGGATCCCGGCGGGGGCTGGTGTGCCGGGGGTGGGGTGGCGCGGCCTGCGACGGTCGGCGCGTAATGCGGGTTCGGCGGCACGGGGTGTGGTGGTGGCTGCGGCTGATGTCGCGGTTGCGCGGCGGTGGTGCGGGCGACGGTGGCTGATGTGTCGGCTGCGGGTGCCGGTGCGGTGAGTGCTGTTGTGAGGGCGGTGGCGAATGCGGTGGTGGTGGGGTAGCGGTTGGCGGGATTTTTGTCGGTGGCGGTGGCCAGGACGTCGTCGACGGTGGGGGATAGGTCGGGGCGGTCGGTGCGCAGGCTGGGGAGTGGTTTTTCGAGGTGTCGGGCGATGACGGCGACGGCGTTGGTGTCGGTGTGGGGTGGGTGTCCGGTGAGGAGGTGGTAGGCGGTGCAGGCCAGGGAGTATTGGTCGGATCGGCCGTCGAGGGCGAGGCCGCGTAGTTGTTCGGGGGAGGCGTAGTCGAGGGTGCCGATGGTGGTGCCGGCGGCGGTGAGTTGGGTGTTGTCGGTGCCGGTGCGGGCGATGCCGAAGTCGGTGAGTAGGACGTGTCCGGTGCGGCTGATGAGGATGTTGGCGGGTTTGACGTCGCGGTGGACGAGGCCGTTGTCGGCGGCGTGGTCGAGGGCGGCGGCGACGTCGGCGGTGATGCGGGCGGTTTCGTGGGCCGGGAGGGGGCCGTGGGTGCGCAGGATGTGGTCGACGTCGGTGCCGTCGATGAGTTGCAGGGCGATCCAGAGGTGGCCGTCGGTGTCGCCGCGGTCGTGGACGGCGACGATGTTGGGGTGGTTGAGGGTGGCGACGGTGTCGGCTTCGCGTTCGAAGCGGCGGCGGAAGGCGGGGTCGGTGGCGTATCGGGGGTTGAGGACTTTGAGTGCGTCGGAGCGGGGTAGTCGGGGGTGGCGGGCCACGTAGACCTCGCCCATGCCGCCGGCGCCGAGGAGTCGTTCGATGGTGTATCCGGCGAACACAGCGCCCGGTTGCAGCACTACAGAATCCTCCTCGGGTGGTCCCCGACAATCTAGCGGGCGGGAGGGAGGTCGCCGACGCCGAGGGCATTGAGCACGGTCGACAGTTTCACCGAGGTCTCGTCGAATTCGTTCTGCGGGTCGGACCCCGCGACGATGCCGCCACCCGCCCAGGTCCGTACGTGCCGGAGGTCCTCGGAGAGTTCGAGGCATCTGATGGTGACCATCCACTCGCCGTCGCCGGCCGCGCCGCACCAGCCGACGGCGCCCGCGTACAGTCCGCGGGGCTCTTCGTGCGTCGAGATGAATTGTGCCGCAGCGGCTTCCGGAGTGCCGCAGACGGCGGGGGTCGGGCTGAGCAACAGGGCCAGATCGAGTGCGGTGATCGTGGGGTCGGCCAGCGTGCCGCGGATCGGGGTGCTCAGATGCCACACCTCGCCGGTCGCGGTGAGCACCGGCTCGTCGGGTACCGCGAGGTCGCGGCAGACGGACTCGAGGACGTCGCGGACATGGTCGACGACAAAGGCGTGCTCGGCGCGGTCCTTCTCCGAACCCAGCAGTGCGTGTCCGGCGGCGCGATCGGCCGCCGGGTCCGCCGACCGCGACGCCGAGCCCGCGTAGGGGCGGCAGGTGACCTCGAGTCCCTGCTTGCGCAGCAACACTTCCGGGCTGGCGCCCAGAAGCCAGCGTGCGGTGCGGTCGGCCTCGGCATTGACGCCGACGTCCACGGCGAACGCGTTGTGGTCGGCGTTGCCGTGCGCGAATGCGGCGAGCAGGTCGGCGACGACGACCGGCGGTTCCACCGTCATCTCCATCGACCGTGCCAACACCACCTTGTCGAGTTCGCCGATGTCGATGGCGTCGATGGCACCGGCGACCCGAGCGCGATGGGTGTCGGGGGCGGGGACGAGTAGCGAGCGCACCACCCGATGCGGCGTCGCCGGCCGGCCGCGCAGCGGGGTGGAGGTGTGCCGAATGGTCTCGGGCACCAGCAGCGCCGCCGTGTCGGCGGCATCGAACGGGATGGCACCGGTGATCGCGCCCACCCGGCCGCCGCGCAGTGCGTCGGCCGCCTCTGCGGCGTCGGTGAATCCCTCCGACGCCCCGGCCGCACGCACCGTGCCATGCGGCCGCGACAGCACGAAGACCTCGGAGGGATGCGGGGCCTCGGGGAGGACGTCGTCGTCGGCGGGGTCGGACATGGATCTCACGCTACCGAGGCGGCGACCTCGAATTGCGCGCACGCTGGGTGAAAATTGACACCCCGACGCCGCATCGGCGATTCTTGGTGCAGGTCATGAGCGCCAGCGACAAGCCCCGGCTTGCTGGCCGGCAACCCTCCTCCGCGGTGGGGTGCTCCGGGTGACGACCCGGCCGTATCCGAAGTGGGTACGGCAAGCGTGGATTCCAAGGAGATCTCTCGATGACTGCTGTGCTCACCAGCCCCACCGTTACGCACCCCGCCCCGGCCTGCGCCGGAACGACGATCACGCCGCTGGCCGAGGTGACCGGTGCCGGACACACCGCACCCCTCGCCGACGGCACCGAAGTGCGCTACGCCAACCTCGATTACGCCGCCAGCGCCCCCGCCCTGCGGGCCGTCGCCGACGCGGTGACCGAGGCGCTGCACGGCTACGCCAGCGTGCACCGCGGCGCCGGTCACCTCTCGCAGGTCACCACCCGGCGCTACGAGGAGGCTCGCGAGGTGGTGCGCCGCTTCGTGCGGGGCCGGGTGGACGACACCGTGGTGTTCACCCGCAACACCACCGACGCCATCAACCTCGCGGCGCACGTCACTCCCGGCGACGTGGTGGTCCTCGACATCGAACATCACGCGAACCTGCTGCCCTGGGTGTCGCGGGAACGGGGCAGCACCCGCATCGTGTCGTCGCGGCCCACGATCGAGGCCACTTTGACGGCGATCGACTGCGAACTCGCCGCCCAACCGGCTGCGCTGCTGGCGGTGACCGCGGCGTCCAACGTGACCGGTGAGGTGCTGCCGATCGGGCGGCTGGCCGCGATCGCGCACCGCCACGGTGCACGCATCCTGGTCGATGGGGCGCAACTCGTGGCGCACCGTGCGGTGTCGTTGGTCAGCCACGGCATCGACTATCTGGTGTTCTCCGGCCACAAGCTGTACGCGCCCTTCGGCGCGGGCGTGCTGATCGGCCGCCACGACTGGCTCGATGCCGCCGACCCCTACCTCGCCGGGGGTGGGGCCACCGCCGATGTCGGCATCGTCGACGCCGCCGGCACCGACAACTGCACCTCCACGGTGTGGCACACCGGCGCGGCACGGCATGAGGCCGGTTCGCCGAATGTGTTGGGCGCCATCGCGATCGCGGCCGCCTGCACCGCCATCACCGAACTCGGCCACGAGCTGATCGGCGTGCACGAGCACGAGCTGTGTGCACGGCTCGACGAAGGTCTGGCCGGCATCGACGGCGTCACTCCGCTGCGCGTGTTCTCCGACGCGACCGAACGGGTCGGCATCGCCGGGTTCTCGGTGTGCGGTCACTCGCCGCGCGCGGTGGCCGAATACCTCAGCGATCATCACGGCATCGGGGTTCGCGACGGAAAGTTCTGCGCGCATCCACTGCTCGATCGGCTCGGACACCCCGACGGCGCCGTGCGCGCCAGCTTCGGGCTGGGCACCGGGTCGGCCGACATCGACCGCTTGCTCGACGCCCTGCGATCCCTGAGCGACCCCGACAACCGAGAGGTGCAGCCATGACCATCGAATCGACCGTGACCGGGCAGATCAGCATCGGTCGTCCGGCGCTGGCCGTGGCTCTCGCCGGTGACGCGGGCGCCGCGTCGTTGCCGATCGTGGTGCGACGTGCGACGCTGCGCGAGGCGCAACGCACCCGATCGCTGCTGCGTGCGGGCACCCGCGACACCGCGAGCTTCGCGGTGGCGTTGGAGGTGGAGGTGGCGATCGCACCGCACCCGTCGTCGGCGCGGGCGTCGGTGGTGGCGAGCGGGGTGGGTGACCCGCGCACGGTGCGCTACGTGGGCACCCCGCATGGCTTGTCGACCCTGATCCGCGACATCTACGCCGCGGAGGTGGCCGACGCCGTGATCATCGTGCCGATCGACGGCTCGGCCACCGAGCACCGGGTGCGCGCCGAGGTGTTGCCGCAGTTCGCACTCGGGCGAGCCGCCTGAACCGGGCCTGGCGCTGCCGATGCGCAGTTCGGGTCGAGCCGTCGTTACCCACAGTTCACCGGCTTGTGTTTGATTCACTGCATGAGAAGGTCACCGAATCCATCGCCCCGGACAGCGTGGCGCGTTCTGTCGGCGCCGGCGACCCTGCTGCTGGGGTGCCTGCTGGCGGTGGGTGTGGCGGTTCCCGCCCACGCTGCCCCGCCCAGGCCCACCCCCATGCCGTTCCCCGCCGCGGCGCTCGCGACGGTGTATCCGTCCGACGTGCACGGCAACGAGATCACCTACTACAGCGTGGTGGAGGGCTTCGGCGACCTGCGGGCCAACCACCCCGAGGTGATGAACCGCAACCTCGCCACCGCGATCGCGATCAATCAGGGCGCGAAGAACGATCCGGTCCGTGTACAGCGGGCACTGGCCGACGCCTATGCGATCTCGGGTACGAGCAACACGCTGCTGGCCACGATGTCGGATGCCTTCGGTGTGCGTCTGGGCGCGCAGTTCCGGGCTGCGCTGGCCGCGGGCCGGTTGCCGAAGGTGGCCGCACTCCTCGACGGGACCGCCGCCCGCGCCGGCGGAATCACCAATTCGACGCTCTTCGAGAAGTTCGCGTTCGGCAACCGGCGGCCGTATCAGGTTGCGCCCGAACGCATCCAGAAGTACTACCGGCCCGGCCAGGAGAAGGACGCGTATCCCACCGATCCCTCCTTCCCGTCCGGCCACACCGCCGCCGCGACGCTGCGCGCCGACATCCTGGCAATGATGATTCCCGAACTCACACCGCAGTTCCTCAGCCGTGCAAGCGAAGTGGGCTACGACCGGATCGTGATGGGGGTCCACTATCCGCTCGATGTGATCGGCGGGCGGATGGTTGCCGATGCGTCGGCCGACGACCGCTGGTCAGACCTGTCGTTCCGTCCGCTGATCCTGGCCGCGGGCAAAGAACTGCGTGCCGAACTCGAATGGCGTTGCGGTGCAACACTTGCCGTGTGTATCGCACGCGACGTGCCCTATCAGACCACCGCGCAGGCGTTGGCGACGATCCGCGATCGCGGCACCTACGGCCTGCCGCGCGTCGGTTCGCCGGACGCGCCGCTGGTCGTGCCGCCGCAGGCGGTCGACGCACTCGGCCCCATGCGGCCCGGTTCGTCGGCGGCACAACGGCTGGCGCTGTTGGAGCGCACCGCCCGGCCGGCCGGATATCCGCTCGATGATCAGCGTCCCGGGAAACCGTCGTGGCAGCGCCTCGACTTCGCCGCGGCCGCAGTGGGCTGACGGTCCCATCGGTGACGCGGTGCTTACGCCTCGCCGCGCTCCCACTGCTCGATGAGTCCGGCCTTGGACTCGTCGGTCAGCACCCCGTACAGCTTGAACCGCGCCATCCCGCCGTCGGGATAGATGTCCATGCGGGCCTCGGTCATCGGCCGGTCGAGGTCGAGGACGAAGCGGTGGCGCGTGTCGGGCTGAAGCTCGGTGCGCCCCAGCACCTCGAACCATTCGCCGTCCTCGCCGTCGCGACCGCGCACCATCGCGGCCCCGGGCGCGTTGCCGAGGAAGTAGCTGGTGTCGAGTTCGACGAGGCTCACCAGTCCCTGCCCGGCCAGGCGCACCTGCACCCAGTCGTTGCCGGAGTCGCGGCGCCGGGAGGTCTCCCAGCCCTCACCCATGTGCCGGGCGCGGCCGGGCATCAGCAGGTTGTTCGGCGAACTGTAGAACATGTTGGAGCACGCCGTGATCAGGCCGCCGTTCTCCAGGGCGGCCAGGTCGAAGTGGCCGTAGCGGAAGAAGTGGGGGTTGGGCACGCCGCGTCCGTGCACCCGGAACCGGGCCACACCGCCGTCGGGATACATGGTGAGCCGCACGTGGGTGAACCGGTTCTTGGCGTCCACGCGGAACGGGTTGCGGGTGTCGCCGTCGACGGCGGTCTTCTCCACGATGGTCACCCACTCGGTGTCGTCGACGAGTTCCTGCGCGGACACCACACCCTCGACCGCGGCGGCCTCCACCGAGACGAACGGCGGATAGTTGCCCTTGAACCACGAGGTGTCGACCACCACGCCGTAGACCACGCCCGGGGCACCGAGGCGCACGATCGCCTGATCGACGCCATCGCGCCGGCGTCGCCGTGTCTCCCAGCCGTCGTAGATCTGGCCCTTGTGCCCGAACGTCGCAGGCCGGTACTCGGCCGAACCCGTCTTGATGATGTTCTGCACCTCGGCGAACAGGTCGTCGTTGGTCCAGACAACCGCGCCACCCAGGTCGCGTAAGGCCAGGTCAGGCATCGATGTGAAGTGCGGGCGGCTACCTGAGGCAGGTGGTGGAGGCTGAGGGGTCACAGACGCCGATCCTAATGGGGGTTTGCCAGAGGGCAGAACTCGAGCGCATACTTGCGGACATCAACTACTTGCATGAGACAACTAGTTGCGTTGGGAACAATTACCGGACCGGTGTGTCCATACGGTCGATGATTCTGTGCAAACAGCTCGGAGAGGTGGTTCAGTGCTCGATTCTGCCGCCATGGACGAGCTTTTCGACATCCTCGCCCGCTATTCACGAATGCGGGATCGTGCGGTGCATTCGACCTTCCGGACGCCCGACGGGGAGTTCGAGATGGCTGCGCACAAGGGGCTGTTCCACCTGATGCGCCACCCCATGCGGTCGCGTGAACTCGCCGAAAGCCTGAACGCGGATCCGTCGACCGTCAGCCGCTACGTCGCACAACTGGTGGACATGGGAATGGTGCGCCGCGAAGCCGACCCGGACGACGGGCGGGCGACGGTGCTGGTGATCACCGAGGCCGGCCGCAGGCGGGTGGACGCGATGCGTGAGATACGCCGCACGGCGATGAACGACGCGATGACCGACTTCACCGATGACGAACTACGCGACCTGGTGAGCCTGCTGGGTCGCTTCGTGGACGCGGCCGAGAAGCTCGTCGCGCCGGCGTGCGCAGACGTTGCGAAAGGATCGAGATGACCGACAAGACGGCGGCGACCGCCGCACAGGAGAGCGCGGGTGCGGGTCTGACCCACCGGCAGATCCTCACCATCCTGGCCGGCCTGATGCTGGGAATGTTCCTGGCTGCCCTCGACCAGACGATCGTGTCCACCGCGATCCGGACGATCGCCGACGACCTGCAGGGCTACGACCTGCAGGCGTGGGTGACCACGGCCTACCTGGTGACCTCGACCATCGTCACCCCGCTGTACGGCAAGCTGTCGGATCTGTATGGCCGCAAACCGTTCTTCCTGCTGGCCATCTCGATCTTCATCGTCGGATCGCTCGCGTGCAGCATGGCGACGTCGATGTACCAGCTCGCCGCCTTCCGTGCCCTGCAGGGACTCGGCGCGGGCGGTCTGTTCACCCTGGCCCTGACCACCATCGGCGACATCGTGCCGCCGCGGGAACGCGCCAAGTATCAGGGCTACTTCCTCGCGGTGTTCGGCACATCGAGTGTCCTCGGTCCCGTGCTGGGTGGCTTCTTCGCCGGACAGTCGTCGATCCTGGGCATCTCCGGATGGCGTTGGGTGTTCCTGGTGAACGTGCCGATCGGCATCGTCGCGCTCGCCGTGGTGGCCAAGGTGCTCAATTACGACCAGCAGAAGGGCAAGGGCGGTCGTACCGACTACTGGGGCGCCGCCGCACTCGCGATCGGCATCGCGCCGCTGCTGATCGTCGCCGAGCAGGGACGGGAGTGGGGCTGGTTCTCCGGCTGGGCGTGGCTCTGTTACGGCGTCGGGGCGGCGGGCATCGCGCTGTTCGTGTGGATCGAACACATGATGGGCGACGACGCGCTGATCCCGTTGCGTGTCTTCAAGAATCGGGTGTTCGCCCAGGGCATCGTGATCTCGATGATCGTGGGTGCGGTGATGTTCGGCGGGATCTCGATGCTGCCGCAGTACTTCCAGGTGCTGCGCGGGTCGAGTCCGATGGTGGCCGGATTGCAGATGCTGCCCATGGTGATCGGCCTGATGGCCGGATCGATCGCCTCGGGTCAGCTCATCTCCCGGACCGGGCGCTACAAGGTGTTCACCATCCTCGGCTCGGTGTTGATGGCCGTGGCGACGTTCCTGCTGCATCTGGTGAGTACCACCACGCCGGTGTGGCTGGTGATGGCGATGGCGCTACTGCTGGGCTTCGGGTTGGGCAACCTGATGCAGCCGATCACCCTGGCGATGCAGAACATCCTGCCGCCCAGGGACATGGGGCTGTCCACCGGCACCGCCACCTTCTTCCGGCAGATCGGTGCCACCCTGGGTGTCGCGATCTTCTTCTCGCTGCTGTTCTCGCTGATGGGCCCCAACATCAAGGACCAGATGACTGCGGCCTCGGGCACCCCGGAGTTCCAGAAGGCGGTGATGTACGCCGCCACACAGAGCACCGATCCGCAGGTGAAGGAGTTCGGTCAGTCGATGGTCGCCGCATCGCAGAACCCGGCGGCCGGTTCGTCGTCGGACAGCGTGATGAGCGACACCTCGGTGATCGAGAAGCTCCCGCCCGCCTTGCAGACCCCGATCAAAGAGGGCTTCGCCGATTCGATGGACCGGGTCTTCCTGGCGGTCTCCATCGTGTCGCTGCTGGCGATCATCGGTACCGCCACCTGGAAGGAACTGCCGCTGCGGACGGGTAAGCCGGTCGGCGACCCCGAGTCGGTGCTGACCGAGTAACGCTCCGCGTCGAGCGTGCCCAAAAACCCGTCGAGCGTGCCCGCTTGATCAGGAAGTGGGCACGCTCGACCGGAAAGTGGGCACGCTCGACGTCGGGTGAGACGCGGGTCAGCCGCGCGAGGGCTCGTTGGCCTCCTCGGGTTCCTGGGCGAGCCGGTCGATGGCGGCCTGCGCCACCTTCTCCGCCTCGGCCTTGCCCACCCAGCCGCCGGGCTGAACCTCTTTGCCGGGCTCGAGGTCCTTGTAGTGCTCGAAGAAGTGGGAGATCGGCCCGAGTTCGAATTCGCTGACGTCGCCGATGTCCTGGATGTGGTTCCAGCGGACGTCGTCGGCCGGAACACAGAGCAGCTTGTCGTCGCCACCGGCCTCGTCGGTCATGGTGTACATGCCCACCACGCGGGATTTCACGATGACGCCGGGGTACACCGACTCGGGCAGCAGGACGAGAGCGTCGAGCGGGTCGCCGTCCTCGCCGAGAGTGCCGTCGATGTAGCCATAGTCTGCGGGGTAGCCGAACGCGGTGTAGAGGTAGCGGTCGAGATAGATCTTGCCCGTCTCGTGATCGACCTCGTACTTGTTGCGACTGCCCTTCGGGATCTCGATGGTCACATCGAATTCCACGGTTCCTCCTTGATCGTGGCTGCTATCGCCGGTGATGGCAGCCGTCGGCCCGGCTGCGCGAATCGTCTCAACGATACTGTGAGGGCAATTGAGCCGACGTTCGAGACCCGGAGGTGTTGTGGGCGCCAAGCATGGAGACCGTCGACCACGCGGTCGACGACGGGCGGTGGTGTGGACCCTGGTCTCGGTGGTGGTGCTGGCCATGATCGCCACCGGCGCACTGGTGGTGGCACGACAACTCGACCACAGCGACGAACTGCCACCCGGAATCGGGCCGCGTCCCGCACCCATCGCTGCCAACCCGCAGATCGAACCGGTGGCGGCGAACGCGCCCGAGCCGACCCCGGCCGGGGTGACCCGACAGATCGCGCAGGCGGTCCGCGCACCCGCACTCGGGGATTTCACCGGGCAGATCAGCGACTCGCTGACCGGCGCCACACTGTGGTCGAAATCCCCCGACACCCCGCGCATCCCCGCCTCGAACACGAAGATCCTCACCGCCGCCGCGGCCCTGATCGGTCTGCCGCACGACCAACGCCTGACCACCACGGTGGTGGCGGGACCCGACGGACAGGTGATCATCAAGGGCGCCGGCGACCCGACGCTCTCGGCGCAGCCGACCGGCGCCGCGACCTTCTACACCACCCCCGGGCGCATCGCGGATCTCGCCGCACAGATCAGACGGTCGGGCGTGACCCCGACGTCGGTCGCCGTCGACCTCTCCGGCATCAGCGGGCCGACGATGGACAGCACCTGGAGCCGTCAGGACATCGCCGGCGGCGACATCGCGCCGATCGAGGCGCTGATGACCGACGGGGCGCGCATCGAACCGCTCGACGAGTACTCGCCGCGGGTCGACAATCCGGCCATCACCGCCGGTGAGCAGCTCGCGACAGCGCTGGGCGTCTCCACCGACGTCACCGAGATGACCGCGCCGCCCGGGGCCCGGCAACTCGCGTCGGTGCAGTCGGCACCGCTGGTGACCAGGGTCAATGACATGCTCCGCTACTCCGACAATGTGCTCGCCGAGACACTCGGCATCGAGTTGTCGAAGGCGCAGGGCGGTCCGGCGACCCTGGCCGGCGGCGCTGCCGCCGTGGTCACCACGCTGCGAAACAACGGGTTCGGCATGACCGGGGTGACGTTGCGGGACACCTCGGGGATCTCCTACGCCAACCGCGTACCCGCGTCGGTGCTCGACAAGGTGATGGCGGCGTCCAGCGGCCCGACCGGAGGTGACGCCGTGGTTCAGACCAAGCTTCGCCCGATGCTCGACGGGCTGCCGGTGGCCGGCGGTACCGGAACCCTCGCCGACCGGTTCACCGCAGGCGACAACCCCGGCGCGGGATGGGTGCGCGCGAAGACCGGAACACTGACGGGAGTCAGTTCGTTGACGGGCATAGTCCAGACGGTCGACGGCCGGGTTCTGTCGTTCGCGCTTATGTCCGGCGGTACCTCGCCGGCCGATGCGCGGCCCGCACTCGACGCCGTCCCCGGCGATCTGAGGGAGTGCGGATGTCGATGAGCGAGACGTCGATGAGTGAGACCACCGGCGACACCACAACGGCGGACGGTGTGCAGCCCGATGGCGGCGGCCATCATCTGCTGGACCCGATGGGTGCGCGTATCGACTGGTCGCTGGCCGCGGCCACCGGGCGCAAGCTGGTGCGGTCCGGTCCCAAGACCACCGCTTACACCCTCGAGGCCGCCCGCGCCGAACTCGCCGACGCGGCCGTCCGCGCCGAGGGTCCCGTCCGGGAGGTCACCGGCCTCGCCGACGGTCTGCCCGTCCCGGCGGCCCGCGTCCTCGATCGTCCCGGGTGGATCGACGCCGCGGCGGTGTCGATGCGGTCGATGCTCGACGGGTCCACGCCCGGCGTCGACGCCGACGACGAACATGCCGGTGGGATACAGGGATTCGTGGAGGGCATCTCGGGAAAGGTCGGGGGAGTGCAGGCCGGGGGACTCCTCGCGTTTCTGGCCACCGCCATCCTCGGCCAGTACGATCCGTTCACCCCGAACCCCGGCGCCGGGAGCGCAGCGAGCGGGCCGAACATTGATCCCGGCGCCGGGAGCGCAGCGAGCGGGCCGAGTAATTCCGGCGGGAGCGTAGCGAGCGGGCCGAATAGTGATCCCGGCGCCGGGAGCGTAGCGAACAATGATCCCGGCGTGTTGATGTTGGTGACTCCCAACATCATTGCGGTGGAACGCTCGCTGCACGTGGTGCCGTCGGACTTCCGGTTGTGGGTGTGCCTGCACGAGGTGACCCACCGCGTGCAGTTCTCGGCCAACCCGTGGCTGCGGCAGTACATGAGCGACAACATCGCGGTGCTGACGTCGGAGACCGGCGAATCGGCCGGTGAGATCGCCGCACGGATCACCGCGTCGCTGCGGGGCGGCAAACCCCGCGAGAAGGGTGTCATCGGGGTCATGCAACTGGTGCAGAGCCCGGAGCAGTACGACGCCTTCAACCGCATGATGATGCTGGGTACCCTGCTCGAGGGCCACGCCGACCACGTGATGGATGCCGTTGGTCCCGAACAGGTTCCGACGGTGGAGAGCATCCGGGCGGCGTTCGATCGGCGTCGCGCCACCCCGCGCAATCCGGTGCAGCGCATCATCCGCGCGCTGATCGGTATGGATGCGAAGCTGGCGCAGTACACCCGGGGTAAGGCCTTCGTCGACGAGGTGGTGTCGACCGTCGGGATGGAGCGGTTCAACACGATCTGGACGTCGCCGGAGACCATGCCGCGCACCGACGAGATCGACGAGCCGTCGCGATGGATTCAACGGGTGCTGTGACCCGTGCGGTGGCCGCCTTCGCGGCCACCGAGCTCGGCGGCCGCACCGACGTATGCGTGGCGCTGTCGGGCGGCCCCGATTCGCTCGCGCTCACCGCATGCGCACTGCGGGCGGGGCTGTCGGTGCGCGCACTGGTCGTCGATCACGGCCTGCAGGACGGCTCCGCCGACGTCGCCGACACCGCGGCCCGTACCGCCACCGATCTGGGTGCCTGCGCGGAGGTGCTGCGGGTGTCGGTCGGCTCCGCGGGCGGGCTGGAGGCCGCGGCACGCCGGGCGCGCTACGAAGCCCTCGACGCCGCGCGGGCAGACGCACCGGTGTTGTTGGCGCATACCATGGACGATCAGGCCGAAACCGTACTCCTCGGTCTGGCCCGCGGGTCGGGGTCGCGGTCGCTCGCCGGGATGCGGCCCTGGCGTGACCCATGGGGCCGCCCGCTGCTGGGTGTGCGGCGAGCAAAAACGGTGGGGGTGTGCACGGAACTCGGACTGCACGCGCACGCCGACCCGCACAACGTCGACCCTCGTTTCACCCGGGTGCGAATGCGCGCGGAGGTGTTACCGCTGCTCGACGATGTGGTGCACGGCGGGGTGGTGGCCGCACTCGCCCGCACCGCCGCGTCACTACAGGACGACAATGACGCCCTCGATGCTCTCGCCGAGAGCGCTTATGGCGCCGCCGTGCGCGCCGGCGGCGCCGAACTCGAAGTGGCCACGCTCGTCGCACTGTTGCCCGCGATCCGGACCCGGGTGCTACGGCGCTGGCTGATGGGTGTGGGGGCCACCGAGCCGACGACGCGGACGATCGGCGCGGCGGACGCCCTGTTGGTCGTCGCTACCGGCGCCCAGGTCGCCATCGGCGGCACGCCGGACCATCGACTCGTCGTCGAGCACACGGACGGGCGGCTGCGCGTAAGCACAGCCGCCCGCTGACCGACCTCCGACCGCACGAACGCTAGTTCTTGGGCGGTACGAACGGGGAGTTGATGGTGTTGAAGTACTGCACCGCTGCGGCGATGACGGACCCGCCTCCGCCGAGGATGATTCCGGCGATAGAACCCACCGAAGCGCCAATTGGAAGGCCGATCAGAATGCATCCGATACCTGCTGCGGGCAGCGTCGCGATGCATCCGATAATGCCGCCTACAACTGCTCCGATGGCCAAGCCCACCAGCGAGGAGATGGTCAGCCCGGCACTTGCCTGCTGGTTGAACCGCGCCAGTGCCTGGTCGTCACGCTCCTGTTTGGTCCTCGGCGCGTCGACCTTCTGCTGTGCCGCCACCTGCCGGATCGGGTCCACCTCGACCGGACTCAGCGCACGCGAACGCGCGAGATTCTTCGACGGTGTCAGCGTCACGGTGTTACCCGCCACGGCGGAATCGATGGGGAACTCCCGGTATTCCAGGCGATACGAGAGCGGCATCCGGAAGACCGTGGCACCGGTCGAATTCTGGATTTCAACGGACTGTCCGTCCTGGACGATCCTCCCGTCGGAGATGGCGATCAACACGCTCGTCGGGGTGTGGGTCAGACGGTATTGCACCGGGGTAGCCGTCGGGGGTGCCGCGTTGGCAGTGGCGTTCACCAATGGGACGGCGAGCAAAATCGCGAAGAAGAAGATGTTTAGCCGCAACAACTTTCGACGGCGGTTCATCGGTGGCGGTAAAAGTTGACGGCAACCGGGGCGTCGTTGGTCGGTCATCCTTGTTCCATTCTCTTGAAATGTGCGGCTGCGAGCCTGATTTCGAGCCACCGTGCGGGATGTGGCACGGCTCCGGAGGAGGTCCTCCCGGAGCATTTCCGGAACGCATACGCGGAAATCTCCGAAATTCATTTGAAATCCGAATGAATTGCATTTCCGCGTGCGCAAGAGTGTGCAGCGGGGCGTCACGGCTTTGGCCGACTTTGGTGCGCGTGTGAACAGTGGGCAGCGTTGTGACCTAGCTGTGACACGGGCGTCCCTTGTTCGAACCACACCCGTCCACATCGTTCGGCTTGCGAACAACGCGCAATCGCCGTGGTTCGGTGGCAACTCGCTGCCCACCGGTGACGGGGGACGTGACAAGCTGTTGACGTGCATTCCGCGACCGACATCGCCCACCACTACGGCGACGACATCGAAGCGATCCTGATCACCGAGGACCAGATCAAACAGCGCACCACGGAGCTGGCGGAATCGGTGGCCACCCGCTACGCAGGCATCGACGACGATCTGGTCCTCGTCGGGGTCCTCAAGGGCGCCATCATGTTCATGACCGACTTCGCGCGGGCCCTGCCTATACCCGCCCAGATGGAGTTCATGGCGGTCTCGAGCTACGGATCATCCACGTCGTCGTCGGGCGTGGTGCGCATCCTCAAGGACCTCGACCGCGACATCGCCGGGCGCGATGTGCTGATAGTCGAGGACATCATCGATTCGGGTCTCACGCTGTCGTGGCTGATGAAGAACCTCGCCACCCGGCAGCCGCGCTCGCTGGAGGTGTGCACCCTGCTGCGCAAGCCGGAGGCGGTGCGTTCACCCGTGACGGTGGCCGACGTGGGTTTCGACATCCCCAACGAGTTCGTGGTGGGGTACGGCCTCGACTACGCCGAACGCTACCGTGACCTGCCCTTCATCGGGCGGCTGCGGTCCACCGTGTACCAGTAGCCCGGCCTCGTCGCCCTCCTCGGGCCGCACATCCGGGAACGGTTTCACCTGCAGGATCGTTGACCGGTAGCCTCTATGTGGACGAACGCAGTCTTGGGTCCGTTCACTTCGTCCGCAAACCGATGGAAGGACAGTGGTCACGGCACCGGGTGATCCCGCCCCCGGTCCGCCTCCACCAACTCGCATGAACCGAAAGACAGTCTTCCGCAACCTCGCGATCCTGGCGGTCGTCGTGCTCGCCCTCTGGGGCTGGAGCGTGATGCGCAACGGTGACCGCGACTACACCGGGGTGGACACCTCGGTGGCGTTGACCCAGCTCAACACGAAGAACACCAAGTTCATCCAGATCGACGACCGCGAACAACAGCTCCGCATCGAGACCAAGGAGCCGGTCAAGGTCGACGGCAAGGACACCACCAAGATCTCGGCTAAGTATCCGGCGTCGGCCGGTGAGCAGGTCTTCGACTCGGTCAAGTCCACCGGCGCCGGCTACCAGACCAACGTCAACGAGCAGTCCGTGTTCTGGCAGATCCTGGTGTTCCTGCTCCCGATGTTGCTGCTGTTCGGTCTGTTCTTCTTCGTCATGAACCGCATGCAGGGCGGTGGGCGCGGCGGCGTGATGGGCTTTGGCAAGTCCAAGGCCAAACAGCTGTCGAAGGACATGCCCAAGACCACCTTCGCCGACGTCGCGGGCGCCGATGAAGCCGTCGAAGAGCTTTACGAGATCAAGGATTTCCTGCAGAACCCGGCGCGTTATCAGGCCCTCGGCGCCAAGATTCCCCGTGGCGTCCTGCTCTACGGTCCGCCCGGCACCGGCAAGACGCTGCTCGCCCGTGCCGTGGCCGGTGAGGCCGGGGTGCCGTTCTTCACCATCTCCGGCTCCGACTTCGTGGAGATGTTCGTCGGTGTCGGCGCGTCCCGCGTGCGCGACCTGTTCGAGCAGGCCAAGAACAACAGCCCGTGCATCATCTTCGTCGACGAGATCGACGCGGTGGGCCGCCAGCGTGGTGCGGGTCTGGGCGGCGGGCACGACGAACGCGAGCAGACGCTCAATCAGCTGCTCGTGGAGATGGACGGTTTCGGTGACCGCTCCGGCGTCATCCTGATCGCGGCCACCAACCGGCCCGACATCCTCGACCCGGCGTTGCTGCGTCCCGGCCGTTTCGACCGTCAGATCCCGGTGGGCAACCCCGACATCGCCGGTCGCCGGGCGATCCTGAAGGTGCACGCCAAGGGCAAGCCCATCGCCCCCGACGCCGACCTCGACGGACTGGCCAAGCGCACCCCCGGCATGTCGGGTGCCGACCTGGCCAACGTCGTGAACGAGGCCGCGCTGCTCGCCGCGCGTGAGAACCAGTCCATGATCACCGCGGAGATGCTCGAGGAGGCCGTGGACCGCGTGATCGGTGGGCCGCGTCGCAAGAGCCGCATCATCAGCGAACACGAGAAGAAGATCGTGGCCTATCACGAGGGCGGGCACACCCTCGCGGCATGGGCGATGCCCGATCTCGACCCGATCTACAAGGTCACCATCCTGGCCCGCGGCCGGACCGGCGGTCACGCACTGGCCGTGCCGGAGCAGGACAAGGACCTGATGACCCGCTCGGAGATGATCGCGCGGCTGGTGATGGCGATGGGTGGACGCGCCGCCGAGGAACTGGTGTTCCACGAGCCCACCACCGGGGCGTCGTCGGACATCGATCAGGCCACCAAGATCGCGCGCGCCATGGTCACCGAATACGGCATGAGCGCCAAGCTCGGTGCGGTGCGGTACGGCCAGGAGCAGGGCGATCCGTTCCTGGGTCGTTCGATGGGTACACAGAGCGACTACTCGGCCGGCGTCGCCAGCGAGATCGACGACGAGGTGCGCAGGCTGATCGAGGCCGCGCACACCGAGGCGTGGGCGATCCTGTCGGAGTACCGCGACACGCTCGACGTGCTGGCCAGTGAGCTCCTGGAGAAGGAGACCCTGACCCGCAAGGATCTCGAACAGATCTTCACCGATGTGCACAAGCGTCCGCGGATCACCACGTTCAACGAGTTCGGGGAGCGCACCCCGAGTGACAAGCCGCCGGTCAAGACCCCCGGCGAGTTGGCGATCGAACGCGGCGAGCCCTGGCCACCCGAGCCCGAACCCGTCCCCGAACCCGTGGGCGCGGGTGCGGCGTCGTACCCGAGTGGTGACTCGGGTGGCGCGGGTCCCGCCGGCGGCCCATATCCCGGCCCGCCGTCGTATCCGTATCCGCCGGCCGGGCAGCATCCCGGGCCGTTTCCGCAACCCCCGACCCCGTACCCGCCGTCGCAGTATCCGCCGGCGCCGTACCCCACGCCCCCGCAGCAGGGTCCCGGCCAGCACGCTCCGGGCCAGTACGGGGGACAGGGCGGCACGCGGCCCGATTACGGTGCCCCGCGCGACTGGTCGGCGCCCGGGTGGCCGCCGGCCAACGGTGAGCAGGACGGATCGAACCGCCGTGGCGGCCACTACAACGGCAACGGCAGTGGCAATGCCAATGGCAGTGGGAATGCCAACGGCAGTGGGAATGCCAACGGCAATGGCTATGGCAACGGCAGGAATGGCAGCGGGCCGGGCGACACCAACGGTTCCGGTGGCCACGGAAGCAACTGAGGGCCGATGACGATCAGCGACAGGCAGGATGTCGCCGCGCCGGACGGATTGTCGGCGGGCAACACCACACCCGACGGTCGGTATTTCGATCAGGCACGCGCCGAGGCAGCGGTGCGCGAGCTGCTGCTCGCGGTGGGCGAGGACCCCGACCGGGAAGGCCTGCGGCGCACGCCCACGCGGGTGGCCAACGCGTACCGGGAGATGTTCGCCGGGCTCTACACCGAGCCCGACGAGGTGCTGGCCACCACCTTCGACGAGGATCACGACGAACTCGTGCTGGTCAAGGACATCCCGATGTACTCGACCTGCGAGCATCATCTGGTCTCCTTCCACGGTGTCGCGCACGTCGGGTACATCCCCGGGGACACCGGTCAGGTGACCGGCCTGTCCAAACTCGCCCGGGTCGTCGACCTCTACGCCAAACGTCCGCAGGTGCAGGAACGGCTCACCAGTCAGATCGCCGACGCCATCGTGCGCCGGCTGAATCCGCGCGGGGTGATCGTGGTGATCGAGGCCGAGCACCTGTGCATGGCGATGCGCGGGATCCGCAAACCGGGTGCCCGCACCACCACGTCGGCGGTGCGCGGCATCTTCAAGTCGAGTGCCGTTTCCCGCGGCGAGGCGCTCGACCTGATCACGCGGTGACCTCGACGGCCGTGACCTCGCAACGGACCCGGGTGATGGGCGTGCTCAACGTCACCGCCGATTCGTTCTCCGACGGCGGCCGCTTCCTCGACACCGATGCGGCCGTGGCCCACGGCGAACAGTTGCTGGCCGAGGGCGCCGACATCATCGACGTCGGCGGTGAATCCACCCGACCGGGCGCGATCCGGGTGGACGCGCAGATCGAGACCGCGCGCGTGGTCCCGGTGATCTCCGCGCTCGCCTCACGTGGCGCGCGGGTGTCGGTGGACACCATGCGGGCCGCCGTCGCGGCCGCCGCCATCGAGGCCGGCGCCACGATCGTCAACGACGTGTCGGGGGGCCGCGCCGACGCCGACATGGCGCCGCTGCTCGCCGACGCCGGCCTGCCCTGGATCCTGATGCACTGGCGCCCGGCCGCCGATCAGGCCGACGACGGTCGTCGCTTCACCCACCGCGTCGACGACACCGGCGGCTACCGTGACGTGGTGGCCGAGGTGAGCGGGGAGTTGCTCGGCCAGGTCGACGCGGCGGTGAGCGCGGGCGTCGACCCCGACCGCATCATCCTCGACCCGGGCCTGGGATTCGCGAAGACCGCCGCGCACAACTGGGCGCTGCTCAACGCGCTGCCGACGCTGGTCGGACTAGGGTTCCCGGTGCTGGTGGGGGCCTCGCGCAAACGCTTCCTGGGCACGTTGCTGGCCCGCGACGGCGTCGATCGGCCGCCGGCGGGCCGGGAAACCGCCACCGCCGCGATCACCGCGCTGGCCGCCGCAGGTGGCGCATGGGGTGTGCGCGTGCACGACGTGCAGGCCAGCCACGATGCGGCGCTCGTCGCCGCGGCGTGGAGTTCGGGTGGCCGGGGCCGGGCGCCGCTGCCCGGTCGGTCAGGCCTGAGCGAGTGGTCGGGTGTGAGCGGTCGGTCCGATGGCTGATCGCATCGAACTGCGCGGCCTACGCGTCCGCGGACATCACGGCGTGTTCGAGCACGAACGACGCGACGGACAGGATTTCATCATCGACGTGACGCTGTGGGCAGACCTGCGGGTGGCCGCGGCCAGCGACGACCTCGCCGACACCGTCGACTACGGCGGGCTGGCGCAGCAGGTCCACGCCATCGTCTCCGGCGAGCCCCGCAACCTCATCGAGGCGGTCGGCGGCGACATCGCGGATGCGGTCATGGACGACGAACGCGTCGCCGCCTGCGAGGTGGTGGTGCACAAACCGTCGGCACCGATCCCACTGGACTTCGCCGACGTCGCGGTGGTGACGCGCCGATCCCGCAAATCGTCGGGCTTACGGGGATCGTCGGGGTCCCCCACCACGATGGGTGATGCCAGGTGACGTCGACCATCACCCGCGCGGTGTTGTCGGCGGGCACCAACGTGGGCGACCGCGACGCACACCTGCGGTCGGTGCTCGACCGGTTCGCCGGCGAGACAGTCGCTGTGTCCAGCGTGTACGCCACCGCGCCGTGGGGCGGCGTCGAGCAGCCCGACTTCCACAACATCACCCTCATCGTCGAGGGGGAACGCACCGCCCGGCAGTGGCTCGAGGCCGGTGCCGACCTGGAACGACACGCCGAGCGGGTGCGCGAGGTGCGTTGGGGTCCGCGCACGCTCGACGTCGACGTGATCTCCGTGCGCGATGCGGACGGCGAGATCGTCAGCGACGACCCGGTGCTCACCCTGCCGCATCCGCGGGCCGCCCAGCGCGCATTCGTGCTGATGCCGTGGCTCGAAGCCGACCCGGACGCGACGTTGTGGACATCGCACGGGCAGCGTCGAGTCGCCGATCTGGTGGCCGGTCTGCCCGACGAGGAACGCGCCGGGGTCAGCGTGGTCGGTACCGCCGCCGACCTGGGCGCCGCAACAGGGAGCAGCGGGCGATGAGCATGCGTCCCACCGGCAAGACCCCGGACGACGACGAGCCCGGTCTGGGTCCCACCCGCGTCCGCGATCTGGCGCTCATCGCCGTGGTGGTGGCCCTGATCTCCTGGATTCTGGTGCGCTACAACTACTCCGACCTGCCGCCGCTGCCCCTGCTGGCCGGGATTGTGCTCTACATCCTGGCGGCGCTGGAGACGGTGATCGCGTTCGTGGTGCGCGCCCGGGTGGCCGACCGCCAGGTCGGTCGGGCCCGCGGACAGTTGCATCCGCTGACCGCGGCACGCGTGCTGGCGCTGGCCAAGGCGTCGGCGATTCTGGGCGCCGTCGCGGTGGGGGTGTGGACCGGCATGCTGGTGTTCCTGCTCAATCAGCACGACCTCACCGCCGCCGACCACGATCGGCCCGGCGCCATCATCGGGCTGATCGGCGGCGCGGTGCTGATGGTCGCGGCGCTCTGGCTCGAATACTGCTGCCGGGCCCCCGACGACCCCACCGACGACGCCGCGGAGCCACATCCGGACGGGCATCCCGGAGCCGTGTGAGGACGATCGCGAACACCCATTTCGGGTCACTAATCGTGACTCTCCGTTGACGCCTGTCCGTCGCGGGGCAACTCAAAGTGTAAGTTCACGGACATGACGACCTCGAACGGCCGTTCCGCCGAGACCCGACGCTCTGGTCGCGTGGCGCAATGGCTGCTCGGTCTGCTGATCGTGCTCGCCGTGGCGGCCAGCATCCTGATGGTCTTCACGGACACCGTGAGCATCGTCGGCTCCCTGGCTGTCATCGCCGCGCTGTGGGCGGCGGTGATCGGGGCCATCCTGGTGACCAAGTTCCGTCGGCAGGCGGAGTCGGCGGAGAGCAAGAGTCGCGATCTGCGCCTGGTCTACGAGTTGCAGCTCGAACGCGAGATCGCGGCCAGGCGTCAGTACGAACTCGACGTCGAGGCGACGATCCGCAAGGAGATCGGCCAGGAGACCGGCGCCGAACTCACCGAACTCAAGGCGCAGGTGTTGGCGTTGCGGGCCAGCCTGGAGCAGTTGCTGGGACAAGCGCTGCCCGATCAGCGCACGGCACTGCCGAACGAGAAACTGCGGGAGCTGGCCTCCGGGCTCGGTGGTGTGGGGTCCGACACCGGTTACGGCCGCCCCTCCTATCCCGGCTCCGGCTTCTCCGGCTCGCAGTTCGCGCACGACGACAGCGTGCGGGCGGCGCAGGACTTCGCCGCGACGGTACCGGCGGCGGACGCACCCAGTAGGCACGAGTCCTCGGCATTCGATGCGTCCATCGATCCCAATGAGATGACCGAGATCATTCCGGTGGTCACCGAGGAGGAGCCGTTCGCGGGCGCCGGGTTCGGCCTGCCCGCCGACGAGGTCGAGCCGAACCCCAACGCAGAGACCCCGGCCGCCGAGGTCCCCGTCGACGAGGTCACCGTCGACGAGGTCACCGTGACCGAGGTTCCCGTCGACGTCGTCCCCGACGAGGTCGAGGTCGCTGAAGCGGAGGTCGCCGAGGCCGAGGTCGCCGAGGTGACTCCCGACGTCCCGGTGGAGCAACCGCGGCCCACCGAGGCACCGGCACCCTCGGCACCCCTGTCGACCCCGTTCTCCGGCGGGTTCTACGTGGGACCCCAGCCACAGATGTCTCAGCCGCCGCAGACCCCCGCACCGACCTTCGTCGACGACACCCCCACCGACGAGTGGGCCGCACAGCACGCGCCCGCTGCCGCACCCGCGCCTGCTGCCGAGTCCGAGAGCACTGCCGGTCGTCACGAAAGCGGTGGTGCCGGCGAGTCGTCGCGGACCGTCGCCGACCTCGGTGGTGGCCGTCGCCGTCGCGAGACCGACCACGATGCGGCCCATTCGGCGGGCCTTCCCGCCGCCGAACTCCTCAATCAACTGCGCCAGGCGTCGTCGGAGTCTCGCGGCGGACGCCGTCGCCGCGGGGACTGACGCGGCGCGTACAGAAAGGTCACCGCTGAGGCAGGCGACCTGCACCGGTGCACCTCACGATCTCGACAGGTGACGGTTCTGTACCGACCAGCCACCGTCGGCGCCGTGACCCCGATCACACGTATTGGCCATTGCCGTCGCCCACCGCCTAACCTTGCGGTGCAACGTCTGGTACCCGTTGACGATCGCGGGACTGGAACGACCCTGGAGGACACCGGTGACCTCACCGAACGGCGACAATGCCGTGCCCCCGATGCGCCGCGACGGCGCCGGGCACGGGGCCGATCCGTCGGCCGCCGCATCCGTGCTCCCCGGGGTCAGTAACCTTCCCACCCCCGCTCGGCTGACCGTCGGAATCGTCTCCGCGGGCCGTGTGGGCACCGCGCTGGGCGAGGCGCTCGAACGCGCCGGCCACCTGGTCGTCGGGGTGGTGGCGCGATCACCCGAATCGCGGCGTCGCGCCGCAGCCCGGCTCCCAGAGTCGCAGGTGCTGGACCTGCCCGACGTGGTGTCGCGTTCCGAACTCCTCGTCATCGCCGTCCCCGACGCCGCGTTGCCCTCGGTGATCGCCGAGATCGCGGCCACTCGCCGACTGCGCCCCCGCACGTTGGTGCTGCACACCGCGGGTGCACACGGTGTCGCGATACTCGACCCACTGACCCGGCTCGGTGCGCTGCCGCTCGCGGTGCACCCCGCGATGACGTTCATCGGCACCGACGACGACACCGCACGCCTGGCGCAGGCGTGTTTCGGCATCACCGCGGCCGACGAGGTGGGCGTTGCGATCGCGTCCGCACTGGTCCTGGAGATGGGCGGTGAACCCGTTCGCATCGCGGAGGAGAACCGCACGCTCTATCACGCGGCGCTGGCCCACGGGGCCAACCACCTCGTGGCGCTGATCTGCGACGCGGTGAGCGCGATGAACGCTGCGATCGAGGGCGACGCCGGGGCGCCCGGGCGCGACGCGGCGACCGTCGACGGCAACTCGGTGCTGCTCGCCGAACGGATTCTCGGACCTTTGGTGACCGCGGCCCTGCAGAATGTCCTCGAACTCGGACGGGGCGCGTTCACCGGGCCGGTGGCGCGTGGCGACGCGGCCGCCGTCGCCGATCATCTCGCGGCCTTGCGGGCGCTGCCCGGCGGCCGGTCACCCGGTTCGATCGCCGACGCCTACCGGGTGCTGGCCCTTCGTGCCGCTGATTACACCGACGCCCCCGACGACCTGCGCGACATTTTGGAGGCCCCGTGACCGCTCCGCTCGACGCCGCTTCCTACGTCGCGGGAACCCTGACCGTGCACCGTGATCCGGCAACCCTGCACCGCGTCAGCACCGCGCTGCGCCGCGCGGGCAAGCGTGTGGTGCTGGTGCCCACCATGGGCGCGTTGCACGCGGGACACGCGCAACTGGTGCGCGCGGCGCGATCCAAGGGCGACGCGGTGGTGATCGTGTCGATCTTCGTCAACCCGCTGCAATTCGGTGCGGGCGAGGATCTCGACGCCTATCCCCGCACCTTCGACGCCGACCTCGACCTGCTGCGTTCCCTCGGTGTCGAGTTGGTGTTCGCGCCGACGGTCGCCGACATGTATCCGTATGGTCCGCGCACCACCATCTCACCCGGCCCGGCCGGCGACATCCTCGACGGTGCTTCGCGCCCAGGACATTTCGCGGGGATGCTCACCGTCGTCGCCAAGCTACTCAACATCGCCGCCCCGCACGCGGCGTACTTCGGTGAGAAGGACTACCAGCAGCTCGTCCTGATCACCCAGATGGCCGACGACCTGAATCTCGACGTCGAGATCGTGGGCGTGCCGACGGTGCGCGAGGCCGACGGGCTGGCCAAGTCGTCGCGCAACAGGTATCTCACCCCCGAACAGCGTGAGGTGGCCGTGACGTTGTCGGCGGCACTCGCCGCCGGATCGCATGCCGCACCGGGCGGCTGCGACGCGATTCTGGCTGCGGCGCAAGCCGTTCTCGCCAGCCGGCCGGAGATCGACGTCGACTACCTGGCCCTACGGGGACGGTCGCTGGAGGAGCCGCCGGAGAAGGGCGACGGCAGGCTTCTCGTCGCGGCCCGGCTCGGAGCGGCGCGACTCATCGACAACGTCGGCGTGGCCATCGGCATCGACCTGTCCAACCCCGACGAGAACCCCACCTGACCGCCCGGCCCGGCGATCGACCATCGAACACGAGGTAGCACAGCATGTTCCGCACCATGATGACTTCCAAGATTCACCGCGCCACGGTGACGCAGGCCGATCTGCACTACGTCGGTTCGGTCACCATCGACGCCGATCTGCTCGACGCCGCCGATCTGCTCGAGGGAGAGCAGGTGAGCATCGTCGACATCACCAACGGAGCGCGCCTGGAGACCTACGCGATCGCCGGCGAACGGGGCTCGGGGGTGATCGGGATCAATGGTGCGGCAGCACATCTCGTGCATCCCGGTGATCTGGTGATCATCATCGCCTACGGCATGCTCGATCGTGATGAGCTGCGGGACTACTCGCCGCATGTGGTCTTCGTCGACGACGCCAACCGGGTCATCGACGCCGGAACCGATCCCGCACATGCGCCGCACGGATCGGGGCTGCTCGATCCGCGCAGCCTTGCGGTCTGAGGTCGCACCCCATGCTTCTCGCCGTCGACGTCGGCAACACCAACATCCACCTCGGCCTGTTCACCGGCACCGGTGACCATTCGAAGCTGTTCCGGGACTGGAGGATTCACACCGACCCGCACCTCACGGCCGATGAGCTGGCGCTGATTGTCCGAGGCCTGCTCGGCGCCGATGTCGAGCAGGTCACCGGGGTGGCCGCGCTCTCCACGGTGCCGTCGCTGCTGCGTGAACTGCGCACCATGGTGGGCCGCTACTACAGCCACGCCCACAACGTGCTGCTCGAACCCGGCGTGCGCACCGGTGTGCCGCTGCTGGTGGACAACCCGAAGGAAGTGGGCACCGACAGGGTGGCGAACTGTCTTGCCGCGCACCAGATCTACGGTGGACCCTGCATCGTGGCGGCGTTCGGCACGGCGACGGTGGTCGACGCGGTGTCGGCGAAAGGGGAGTTTCTCGGGGGTGCGATCGCTCCCGGGGTGAACCTGGGGGTCGATGCGCTCAGCGAGCACACCGTGACGGTGCGGCGGGTGGAGTTGATGCCCCCGCGCAGTGTGCTCGGCAAGAACACGATCGAGGCGCTGCAATCGGGGATTCTGTACGGGTTCGCCGGCCAGGTGGACGGCCTGGTGGAGCGCATCCGTGCCACCGTGGACGGGTTCGACGGCCGTGACATCACCGTGGTGGCCACCGGCTTCCTGGCTCCGCTGATCTTCCCCGAAAGCCGCTCCCTGACCACCCACCACACCCACCTCACCCTCGAGGGCCTGCGGCTGGTGCACGAGCGGAGCAAACAGCAGACCCGCACCCGCGGCGGGCGCTGATCCGCGTCGAGCGTGCCCACTTCCGCGTCGAGCTGCCCACTTCCGCGTCGAGCGTGCCCAGTTCCGCGTCGAGTGTGCCCGGATCCGCGTCGAGCGTGCCCAGTTTCGGGTCGAGCGTGCCCGGCCCCGAGTCGGGCGCATCTGGTTGCGGGTGGGGCTTGTTCTTTGCTGATCGAGCTCGTTCTTTGCTGATCGAGCTCGTCGAGATCACCCTGCCCCGCCCTCGCGCACACAACAGTGGCCGCTGCGGGGTAGCGACCAGTAGGCGTTGCGCGAACGTACAGAATGGGTCACGTATTCGTGCCGGGTGGTCTCGACACGCTCGACCAGCGGTTGGGGGCTCGACGAGCGGTTGGGTGTGCGACCTTTTGCGCAGCCGAAGCGCGAAACCCTCACAGATCTGGTCGCCGGCCGGCCGATGTGGCACACTCGTCTGCGTGATCATGAGCTGTCTGGAGTGTTGTCAGGGCTGAGTCCGCGTTCTCGCGGCCGCCCTCCTCGACGACCCCCGCTCGTTTCGATCACTTTCGAGGTTCTCTCCCATGACCGCATCGGTCCGCCAACCCGCTGTTGTTGATCCCGCTCCCGTGCAGGCGCCCGTCTCCGACACTCCGCTCTCGTTGCAGGCCGCCGACTACCGCTCGGCGCTGTCGGCGGGCGCCGTCGCCGTCGACATCCGAAGCCACCGCAAGCGCCAATCCGACGGCGCGCTCTTCGGAGCCCTCGCGATCGCTCCCACCGACATTCTCGAACTCTTGACCCCCGGCACCCCCGGCGCGCTGCGCAGCGCAGTTCCCGGCAGCCGATGGGTCCTCATCAGCGACGACGGCCACGAGGCCGAATGGCTCGCCTGGCACCTGCAGGCCCGTGGGGTGACCGGTGCGGTGTTCGTCGTCGGCGGATTCCGGCGGCTGCGGGCCGCGGGCATCAACGGCGAGATCAGCCGCAGCGAGTTGGCGATCTACTCCGCACACTGAATCGTTCCGGACGCCTGCACCCGGGTGCCGACCACGATTTTCGCCCGCCACGCACCGGCCGATAGGGTTTGGGAGGTGAGCACCACCCCCACCAGCGGCGACCCGTCCGCGACCGACGACCAGACGCCGGAACAGCTCCGCATCCGCCGGGACAAGCGCGAACGCATCCTCGACGAGGGGCGTCAGGCGTATCCGGTGTCGATTCCGCGCACGCACAGCCTCGCCGAGATCCGCGCCGCCCACCCCGATCTCGAGGCCGGTACCGAGACCGGGCAACTGGTCGGTGTCGCCGGCCGTGTCATCTTTCTGCGCAACAAGGGCAAGCTGTGCTTCGCCACCCTGCAGGAGGGCGACGGTACCCAGCTCCAGGCGATGATCAGCTTCAACGGTGTCGGCGAGGAATCGCTGGTCCGGTGGAAGGCCGACGTCGACCTCGGCGACATCGTCTACGTCCACGGCCAGGTGATCAGCTCGCGCACCGGTGAACTCTCGGTGATGGCCGACACCTGGGAGATGGCGTCCAAGGCGTTGCGTCCGCTGCCGGTGGCCCACAAGGAGATGAACGAGGAGACCCGCGTCCGGCAGCGCTACGTCGACCTCATCATGCGGCCCGAGGCCCGCGACATCGCCCGCACCCGCATCAAGGTGATCGCCGAGCTCCGCAAGGCGCTCGACACGCGCGGCTTCCTCGAAGTCGAGACGCCGATGTTGCAGACCCTGCACGGTGGCGCCGCGGCGCGGCCCTTCAGCACCCACTCCAACGCCTTCGACATCGACCTCTATCTGCGCATCGCGCCCGAGCTGTTCCTCAAGCGATGCATCGTCGGCGGCATCGAGCGGGTCTTCGAGATCAACCGCAACTTCCGCAACGAGGGCGCCGACTCGACGCACTCACCCGAGTTCGCGATGCTCGAGACCTACCAGGCCTACGGCACCTACGACGACGCCGCGCTCATGACGCGCGACCTGGTGCAGGAGGTTGCGCTGGGGGCGCTCGGCACGCTCACCCCCGCCATGCCCGACGGTTCGGTCTACGACCTGTCGGGGGAGTGGACGTCGCTGGAGATGTACCCGTCGTTGTCGGCGGCACTCGGGCAGGAGATCGTGCCCGACGGTGGCCCCGAGCATCCGGGCACCACCGTCGACGAGCTGCTCGCGATCGCCGGGCGGGTGGGCCTGGAGGTCCCGAAGGACAAGGGGTACGGCCACGGCAAGCTGGTCGAGGAACTCTGGGAACACATGGTGGGCGAGAAGCTCGCACAGCCGGTGTTCGTCCGGGACTTTCCGGTGGAAACCTCCCCGCTGGTCCGCGCACATCGCTCGGTGCCCGGTGTGGTGGAGAAGTGGGACCTCTACGTTCGGGGCTTCGAACTCGCCACCGGGTACTCCGAGCTCGTCGACCCGGTGATCCAGCGCGAACGCTTCGTCGACCAGGCACGCCTGGCCGCGGCCGGCGACGACGAGGCCATGCGCCTGGACGAAGAGTTCCTCACCGCCATGGAGTACGGCATGCCGCCGACCGCGGGAACCGGGATGGGCATCGACCGTCTGCTGATGGCACTCACCGGCCTCGGTATTCGCGAAACGATCCTGTTCCCGCTGGTCAAGCCGAGGGTCTGACCCCGCTTGACGCGGCGCCAGCCAGCACGGTCGACGCCGCGCGATCGTCGGCCGGAACGTGCATCCAGCCGGCCGGCACATCCAGTGTCTGTGTCTGCCGGCGGGCCACCGCCGCGTCGGCGTCGGACGCGTCGGGCCCGCGTGCCTCGATGCGTGAAATCCGTTCGGACTCCGACAGTTCCAGCCACACGCCGAGCATCGGACAGCCGGTGTCACAGGCTGCGCGGGAAACCCCGTCGCGCTGATCGGCCGAACCGAACACCGCGTCGGCGATCACGCTCACCCCCGACGCGAGGTCGACCGCGGCCAGCCGGTCCAGCTCCCGGTACACCCCGCCACGATTCTCGGCGGTGTAGGCCGACCGTGGCAGCGGTTCGGTCATGCCGACCCCGGCCATCCGTTTGCGCAGCACGTCGCTGCGCAGGATGCGCGCACCCGGCGCCGCACCCACCGCGTGGCCGATTGCCCGCGCCAGCGTCGACTTCCCGGTTCCCGACCCACCGCCGATCGCGATGAGCTGCGCGGGGACCGGCTCGGTGAACTTCAGCGCGAGGTCGAGATAGTGATGGGCGCCTTCTCTGTCGCGTGCCGCAGCAGCGACATGTGCACGGACCGTTGCCCGCACCGAAAGGAGCACCGGCATCAGGCAGAAGGCGTCCTCGTCCGTCGCGGCACTGTCGAAATAGGCGTTGGCCACAACGTTGGCCTCATGGCGCAGGTCGCGCGCCACGAGATCCATGACCAGGAACGCGAGGTCGTAGAGGACGTCGGTGGTGGCCATCTCGTCGTCGAACTCGAGACAGTCGAACGGGGTCGGCTCACCGTCGATGATCGCGATGTTGCCCAGGTGGAGGTCGCCGTGGCAGCGGCGTACCCGACCGCTGCGCGCCCGGGCGTCGAGAAGGTCGGCGTGTCGGCTGACGAGTTCGCTGATCCGATCGGTGAGCCGTTGCGCCGCAGCGGGTTCGATGATGTCCGGAAACGCCGACATGCTCGCCAGGTTTCCGTCGACCACGTCCTGGAGCCGTGCCGCGCCGTTCGGATCGGCACTGGCGGGCGCGCTGCCGTGGGATTCTACGATTCGGGTGGTGAGCCGTTCGAGCAGGCGATCGTCGAGACCTCCCGGGTGTGCGCGTCCCACGAGCAACGCGTCGTCGGCGAAGCGCTTCATCTCCAGTACGTGTTCGATCACCTCGCCGGGCCCGTCGAAGGACAGCGAACCGTCTTTCGCCCGTCGGATCGTGTGCACCCCCAGGTACAGGCCGGGTGCGAAGTCGCGGTTGAGTCGAAATTCGGCGTCGAGGGCGGCGCGACGCCGCTGCGGTGTACTGAAGTCGAAGTAGCGCAATCGAACCGGACGTTTGAACTTCCATGCGCGGTCGCCGTTGAGGATGATCACGGCGCCGTGGGTGGTGATCCGTCGCGACGGGGCGCTTGCATCGAGCACGCCGACCCGTGCGAGCAACTCCTCGGTCGGCTCGTCCTGGCTTGTCATGAGTCGCCTGTCGGATCGCGGTGTCGGTGACGTGTCGACGGGGACGATGGTGGCGCCGTCGCTGTCGAGGATACGGTCCCATTGGCGTCAGTTTCTGTCAAAACGGCATAGTGTGACGCCATCAGGCGTAGCGTCTGCGCCATGACCGGACCGGCACCTCTGCGGATGCGGCGTATGGCGCAGACACGACGAGAGATCTCCGACGTGGCCCTCGACCTGTTCATCAGCGAAGGCCTGTCCGAAACCTCGGTCGCGCGTATCGCGTCGTCGTCCGGCGTGTCGCCACGCACCTTCCACCGGCTGTTCGTCTCGAAGGAGGAGGCGATCGCGCCGATCCTCGACGAGGGGTGGCAGATCTACGTCGACGCCGTCGCCGCACAGTCGAGCACGACCCCGATAGTGGACGCACTGATCAACGCTCTGGTGACGGCCTTCGACGGACCGCAGGGTCGGCGGCATCGTGATCTGCTCCGTGCACTGCCGCGCTCGCCAACGTTGGCCCCGGTCTGGGAGTCGGTGCATGCCCGTAGCGCCAACGCATTGCGCCCCGTCTTGGCCGAACGGCTGGGGATCGAATCAGAGTGTTCCCGTGCCCATTTCGCTGCGGCGTGTGTCGTCGCCGCCAATCGGATCGCGGTGGAGGAATGGGTGGGCGACGAGGCCACGTCGGTGGCGGACCTCGCTCGCGACTGTCTGGACAGAGTGAGCATGGACCTGCTGGCGCAGCCGCAGGTGGAACGATCGACAACTCCGAGGAGGACACGGTGAGTACTGGAAGACTCGAAGGAAAGGTGGCGTTCGTCACCGGTGCCGCACGCGGACAGGGCCGCGCCGAGGCGGTCCGGTTCGCCGAGGAGGGCGCCGACGTCATCATCACCGACATCTGTGCCCCACCGACCGAAACAGACTATCCCGCAGCGACTCCGGAAGATCTCGACGAGACCATATCCCTGATCGAGAAGACCGGGCAGCGTGTCGTGCACGAGATCGCCGACGTCCGTGACCTGAGCGCTCTCGAGAATCTCGTGAGACGCGGCGTCGACGAACTCGGACGGCTCGACATCGTGGTCGCCAACGCGGGCATCGTCTCGTGGGGACGGTTCTGGGAGATGACCGTGGAGCGATGGAAGGACATGATCGACATCAATCTCACCGGTGTGTTCAACACACTCCGCGCAGCCGCCCCGGCGATGATCGAGAGCGGCAACGGAGGCGCGATTGTGGCAACGAGTTCGGTTGCGGGAATCAAATCCCTTCCGGGCCAGTCGCATTACAGCGCGGCGAAACATGGGGTTGTCGGTCTCGTGAAGTCCGCCGCGATCGAGTTGGCGCCGTATGGGATCCGGGTCAACTCCGTGCATCCCTGGGGGGTGGATACACCGATGGGCGGCATGGGCGCCGAGGGGGAGAAGGTCTTCGCCGACAATCCCTCCTACGCCGCTGCGATGGGGCAGTACTGGTTTGATCCGCCGATCTCGACGGCGGATGACATCGCCAACTCCGTGCTGTTCCTCGTCAGTGACGACTCGCGCACCATCACCGGGACACAGTTGACCGTCGACCACGGGGCGACCAAGGTCTGACCCGCCATCGCAAGAGTTGCGGTCAGCGCAATTCGCGCTTGAGGATCTTGCCCGACGGGTTACGGGGAAACGAGTCGACGAAGATCACCGAGCGCGGCACCTTGAAGTTCGCGAGATGCTGCTTTGCATGAGCGATCACCGCGTCCTCGGTCAGTCCCGATCCGTCGCGCGTGGTGACGTAGGCGCGGCCCACCTCGCCGAGCCGGGCGTCGGGTACCCCGATCACCGCGGATTCGGTGATCCCGTCGAGCCGGGCGAGGGTCTGCTCCACCTCGGCCGGGTACACGTTGAAGCCGCCGCAGATGTACATGTCCTTGAGGCGGTCGGTGATCCGGAGGTTGCCGCGCTCGTCGATGGTGCCGATGTCGCCGGTGTGCAACCAGCCCTGAGCGTCGATGGTCGCCGCGGTGGCCGCCGGGTCGTCGAGGTAGCCGCGCATCACCATCGCACCGCGCGCGAGCACCTCACCCTGACCCGACACCGCGATCTCCATTCCGTCGAACGCCCGTCCACAGGTGGTCGCCACGGTGACGTCGTCGTCGTCGGGGGTGCAGGTGGAGACGAATCCGCTGGCCTCGGTGAGCCCGTACGCGGTGATCACGGTGTCCACGCCCAGATCGCTCTGCAGACGCTCGACGAGCACCACCGGCACGATCGCGGCGCCGGTCACCACCAGCCGCAGCGACGAGAGGTCCACATCGCCGCGCGCGGGATCGTCGAGAATGGTCTGGAAGATGGTCGGCGCACCGGGGAACACCGTGGCACGCTGTTGCCCGACGAGCCGCATCGCCGCCGACGGCGAGTACACCGCGAGCGGAATCATGGTGACCCCGAACAACACCGACGGCAGAATGCCCGCCTTGTAGCCGAACGTGTGGAAGTACGGATTGACCATCAGGTAGCGGTCGGCCGTGCCGAGCCCGCCGTTGGCACCCCAGGCGTGGGCCCCCGCCATCGTCTGGCGGTGCTCGGCCACCACACCCTTGGATTTCCCGGTGGTGCCGGAGGTGAACATGATGTCAC
This sequence comes from Gordonia sp. NPDC003425, assembly GCF_053588635.1. Classification (NCBI taxonomy): domain Bacteria; kingdom Bacillati; phylum Actinomycetota; class Actinomycetes; order Mycobacteriales; family Gordoniaceae; genus Gordonia; species Gordonia sp. NPDC003425. Next base: position 108,116 of record NZ_JBSFQI010000006.1, read on the forward strand.
TGACGTCGTAGGGTGCCACGGCTCGGGCCCGCCGGTCCGCCTCGGCGCGGGTGTCGTCGGTGGCGCGGCGCAGAAAGTCGGTCCAGTCGACGGCACCGGTCGGCGCGGCCGCCACGTCCTCCGATCCCTGCGGCAGCGGGACCCGCACCACCACATCGGGCATCGCGGCACCGTAATCGGTGAGCAGTTCGGCGCAGTGATCGGCGCCGAGGAACTCGCCGGACACCACCACCACACACGCGTGCGACCGGGCGATCACGTCGATCGCCTCACCGCCGGTGTACCTCGTGTTCAGCGGAACCAGCACCGCACCGGCGTAGTGCACGCCCAGCGCGGCCACCGGCCAGTGGTGACTGTTGGGCGACCAGACGGCCACCCGATCGCCCACCCCGACTCCCGACCCGACCAGTGCCGCCGCGAAATCCCGTACTGCGACCAGCAATTCGGCATAGGTCAGCTCGACGGGTTCGTCGGCCCACTGGGTGTCGACGACGGCGGTGCGCCGTGGCCACTCGCGTGCCGCGCGGATGAGGGCGGCCGGGGTGGTCTGGACCGACGTCACCGTGGACTCCATGCCGCTAACCTAGCAAACGCTTGGTAGGTTATGCTAGCGGGCATGACCTCGACGAATCTCGCCGACAGGGCGGTCGACCTGGGCGAATGGGCCCGGTCGACGCCCGAGGCCACCGGCGAGTTCGTCACCGCCGTGCGCGCGTGGCTCGCCGAGAACCTGGCCGGCGAGTTCGCGCACCTGAGGGGGCGCGGTGGGCCGGGCAGCGAACACGAGTTCTTCGCCGACCGGCTCGCATGGGACCGGCATCTCGCCGCCGCGGGCTGGACATGCCTGGGCTGGCCCACCGAATACGGGGGCCGCGGCGCGACGCTCGAGCAACGGATCATCTTCCATCAGGAGTATGCGCGTGCCGACGCGCCCGCGCGGGTGAATCACCTCGGCGAGGAACTCCTGGGCCCCACCCTCATCCACTTCGGCACCGAGGAACAGAAGCGGCGGTTCCTGCCCGGCATCGTCGACGTCACCGAACTGTGGGCGCAGGGCTACTCCGAGCCCGGTGCCGGTTCGGACCTCGCCAACGTCGCCACCAGCGCACGCCTCGGCGACGACGGCCGCTGGCATCTGCACGGACAGAAGATCTGGACCTCGCTGGCGCACGTCGCGCAGTGGGTGTTCGTGCTGTGCCGCACCGAACCCGGCTCCTCGCGGCACCGGGGACTGAGTTTTCTGCTGGTGCCGCTCGATCAGCCCGGCGTCACCGTGCGTCCCATCCAGCAGCTCACCGGCACGTCGGAGTTCAACGAGGTGTTCTTCGACGACGCGGTGACCGACGCCGAGGAGATCGTCGGCGCCCCCGGCGACGGGTGGTCGGTGGCCATGGGTCTGCTGCAATTCGAACGGGGCGTCTCCACGCTGGGACAGCAGGTCGGATTCGCCCGTGAACTCGACGCCGTCACCGACATGGCGCGACGCACCGGCGCCATCGACAACCCGGAGATCGCGTCCCGGCTCGTGCGCGCCGGCATCGGGCTGACGGTGCTGCGCTCCAATGCCGCGCGCACACTCGGCAGCACCGGCGACGCGGCGAGCGCCACCGCCGCGGCGTCGGTGACGAAACTGTTGTGGGCCAACTGGCATCGCGACCTGGGCGAGCTGGCGATGGCGGTGGCCGGGGCGCCGTCGCTCGTCGCCCCCGGCACCACCGTCGAGGGCCGGACCAACGACATCGCCGACCCCGCACATGTCGAACTCGACGACTGGCAACGTCTTTTCCTGTTCACCCGCGCCGACACCATCTACGGCGGGTCGAACGAGGTGCAACGCAACATCATCGCCGAGCGGGTGCTCGGACTTCCCCGGGAGGTTCGCGGATGACGCAGACAACACCGACCGCCGCAGCGTCGATCTCGCCGCTGGCCACCCCACCGCGCGAAACCCCGGGGCATGGACTCCTGTTGGGTCGCAAGGTGGTTGTCACCGCTGCCGCCGGCACCGGCATCGGGTTCGCCACCGCGCGCCGTGCCCTGCTCGAGGGCGCCGACGTCGTCCTCAGCGACTGGCATGAGCGGCGGCTGGGGGAGGCCGCCGACACACTGCACGCCGAATTCCCCGACCGCGCCGTGGAATCGGTGGTGTGCAATGTGGCGTCCACCGCAGAGGTGGACGCGCTGATCGCCTCGGCGGCGGACAAACTCGGCCGCATCGACGTGCTGGTCAACAACGCCGGACTCGGCGGTGAGACCCCGGTGGCCGACATGACCGACGAGGAATGGGATCGCGTCCTCGACATCACGCTCACCGGGACCTTCCGCGCCACCCGCGCCGCACTGCGGTACTTCCGCGCGGTCGAACACGGTGATTCGGGATGTCGGGGTGTGATCGTCAACAACGCGTCCGTGCTGGGGTGGCGGGCGCAGCGCGGGCAAGCCCACTACGCCGCCGCCAAGGCCGGTGTGATGGCGCTGACCCGTTGTGCTGCAGTGGAAGCCGCCGACATCGGGGTGCGCATCAACGCGGTGGCCCCGTCGATCGCCAAGCATCCGTTCCTGGCCAAGGTCACCAGCGACGACCTGCTCGACGAACTCGCCGCACGGGAGGCCTACGGTCGCGCGGCGGAGGTCTGGGAGGTGGCCGCCACCATCGCGATGCTCGCCAGCGATTACACCACCTACCTGACCGGCGAGGTCGTGTCGATCTCCAGTCAACGCGCCTGACACCACATCCGGTCACCGACAACACCTTCCGTGCCCGACCGCCAACGAATCGGAGAAACCGTGAGCACACCGCAGGCCTACATCGTCGACGCCATCCGCACCCCGATCGGCAAACGCAACGGTTCGCTGGCCAAGACCCACCCCGCCGACATGGGTGCGCACGTGATCCGCGCGCTCGTCGAACGCACCGGACTCGATCCGGAAGTGGTCGACGACGTGGTGTTCGGCTGCGTGGACGCGATCGGACCGCAGGCGGGCAACATCGCCCGCACCGCGTGGCTGGCGGCGGGCATGCCGTTGGGTGTGCCGGGCACCACCGTCGACCGGCAGTGCGGATCGAGCCAGCAGGCCATTCATTTCGCCGCGCAGGGCGTGATGAGCGGAACCCAGGACGTGGTGGTGGTCGGCGGGGTGCAGAACATGAGCGCGATTCCCATCTCCCAGGCCATGATCGCCGGACAGGAGTTCGGCTTCTCCACCCCCACCGCCGAATCGGTGGGCTGGCAGGAGCGCTTCGGCGACACCGAGATCTCCCAGTTCGTCGGGGCCGACATGATGGCGCAGCGGTGGGACATCAGTCGCGAGGACATGGAACGGTGGGCGCTGCAATCGCATCAGCGCGCAAAATCGGCCATCGCAGAAGGACGTTTCGACGACGAGACGGTGCCGCTGGCCGACTGTGTCGTCGACGAATGCCCACGCGACACCTCGCTGGAGAAGATGGCCGGACTCGCGCCGCTGGCCGACGGATCGCGGCTCACCGCCGCGGTCGCCTCCCAGATCTCCGACGGGGCATCGGCTGCGCTCGTCGTGAGCCAACGCGCCCTCGACACCTACGGGCTCACCCCACGCGCCCGCATCCACCATCTCTCGGTGCGCGGTGACGACCCGGTGATGATGCTGTCGGCCCCGATCCCGGCCACCGAGTACGCGCTGGAGAAGTCGGGTCTGGGCATCGACGACATCGACGTGGTGGAGATCAACGAGGCGTTCGCGTCGGTGGTGCTGGCCTGGCTCAAGGAGACCGGCGCCGATCCGGCGCGGGTCAACCCCAACGGCGGCGCGATCGCGCTCGGTCATCCGCTCGGTGCCACCGGGGCCAAGCTCTTCGCCACCCTGCTCAACGAGCTCGAGCGCACCGGCGGGCGCTACGGCCTGCAGACCATGTGCGAGGGCGGCGGCACCGCCAACGTCACCATCATCGAACGGCTCGGCTGAGCGCGTCGCCACGCGGACAGGGTCGCGAAAGATGTGACCTGCGACATAGCATGAGCAGATGAGCGTGCGGGACCGATCCCAACCCGGAGGACGACGATGACCAAGCCGGCCGATGCAGACCGAATCGAGCGAGGGGTCTCGTCGGAGACCCATTCGCTGACCGAACTCCTCGAGATCCAGCAGGCCGCATTCCTCCGTGACGGCATACCCGACGCAAGCACCAGAATTGACCGGATCACCCGGTTGTCGTCGCTGCTCCTCGACCACGGGGACGAGATCAGTGAGGCGCTGACTCTCGATTTCGGCTCGCGGCCAAAGGAAGTCAGCGTGTTCGCCGACGTGGCCGGCTGCCTCATCGACCTGACGCATCAGCGCCGGGGGTTGCGCGAGTGGATGGGGGAGACGCGATCGGCGCGCGTACAGGGCGCGCTCGGATTCTCCCAGCGGGTGCGCCACGACCCGCTCGGCGTCGTCGGGATCATGGGCCCGTGGAACTTTCCGCTGCAACTCACCTTCGTGCCCGCGGGTTCGGCGTTCGCCGCAGGCAACCGGGTGCTGATGCGGCCGTCGTCGATCACCGCGCGCACCACCGAGGTGATCGCCCGCCACGCCCCCGACTACTTCTCCATCGAGGAACTCGCGGTCCTCACCCCGGCGCACGGCTCGGGGGCGGACTTCGCGAAACTCAAGGTGGATCACATGTTCTTCACCGGATCCCCCGAGGTCGGGTCGTCGGTGGCGCAGGAGGCCGCCAAGAACCTGGTGCCGGTGACCCTCGAACTCGGCGGCAAGAACCCGGCCGTCGTCGATGTCGGCGCCGACATCGACAAGGCGGCACGAATGCTGGCCGATGCCCGGATGGTCAACGGCGGCCAGGTGTGTCTGTGTCCCGATTACGTCTTCGTTCCCGAGGCCAAGGTCGGTGAGTTCAGCGACAAGGTGATCGCGCGGTGGACCGAGAAGTTCCCCACGATCGTCGACAACCCGGAGTACACCTCGACGATCAATCAGACGAACTACGACCGCATCCTCGGGCTGATCGACGACGCCGTCGAACTCGGTGCCACCGCGCGCCAGGTGATCCCCGGCGGGGAACCGCTGCCCTCGGCCGAGCAGCGCAAGATCCCGCCGACGCTGCTCACCGGAGTCAAGGCGGGTATGAAGATCACCGAGGACGAGGTGTTCGGCCCGGTGCTCACCGTCTACCCCTATCGTGACCTCACCGAGGCGATCACCTACATCTCCTCGCACCCGCACCCCCTCACGATGTACTGGTGCGGCGACGACAACGCGAACTTCGCGCGTCTGGCCGACAGCACGCGCAGCGGCTCGATCAACGGAAACGACTTCGCGCTGAACATGTTCGGCGCCGACTTGCCGTTCGGCGGTGTCGGCCGCAGCGGAATGGGTTCATACCACGGCAAAGCGGGCTTCGACACGTTCAGCCACGCCCGGGCGGTGGCCTTCTCGTCGTTGCCGATGTCGGTCGCCGACCTCATGACGCCGCCCTTCGGCAAGAAGGACAGGCGCATGATCGACGGCCAGATGACCATGTGGACCAAGCTCAACCGGCGTGCGGCCAAGAAGCTGCACCGACGCTGAGCCACCATCCCGCCGACCCTGCCAAGCAGTTGCTAGGGTGATCAGATGGCGGCACGTAACGGCACCTCGCGGCGCGACGAACTCCTCGCGACCGCAGGAAAGATGTTCGCCGAACACGGACTCCGGTCGACCACCGTGCGTGACATCGCCGACGGCGCGGGGATCCTGTCGGGCAGCCTCTATCACCACTTCGACTCCAAAGAGTCGATGGTGGACGAGATCCTGCGCCGGTTTCTCGATTCGCTGTTCGCGCGGTACCGCGAGATCGCAGCCGCAGATCTGTCGGCCACCGAGACACTGCGCGAACTCGTGGTGGCCTCCTTCGAATCGATCGAAGCCGAACACAATGCGGTGGCGATCTACCAGGACGAGGCCAAACGTCTTGCCACACAGGAACGTTTCTCCTACATCGACGAACGCAACGTGGAGTTTCGCGAGCTGTGGCATTCGGTACTCGCGCGCGGTGTGGCCGACGGCGAGTTCCGCGCCGACCTCAACATCGAACTCGTCTACCGATTTCTGCGCGACACGGTGTGGGTCGCGGTGCGCTGGTACCGCCCCGGTGGGGCACTGTCCATCGACGACATCGCCACGCAGTACCTCGCCGTCGTTCTCGACGGCATACTGCCCCGCTAGCGGCGGCGCGGCGCGCGAAGTGTGTCACAGATCCGACGTCTTCGTGACATCAACGCGTCGTTCCGGCGATCGCGTCCGCGCCAACGGCTACCGTCGGTATCGACGGACTCGGTGTGTCGCGAGGAGCTGACGAATGTCTGACGATCTTGGCCCGGTTCCCAATGCGCCGGGTATCGAATACCGGTGGCGGCCCGGGAAGGACGATCCGCGGCGCATGGCGGTCACGGTCACCCTCGCCGAGTTGCGTGCCCCCGTCGTCGCCATCGTCCTACTGCTCCTGCTCGCCGCGTGCATCGCCGGTGCCGTGATGAGCGACGACGTCTGGTACGCCGTTGTGGGAGTGCTCTTCCTGATCTTCATCGTCTTCCTCGTGTACCGAAGCACCTACCAACAGCTCAGTGCGACGGTGGTGCCCGGCGCCACGGTCGGTACGGGATTCAACGACTCGGCCATGCTCATCGAAACCCCGCACACGCGGGCGGTGATCCCGTATTCGAAGGTCCACTCGATCAGCAAGGTGGGCAAGGTGGTGATCGTGAAAGCGCCGAGCGCCCAGACCCCGACCGTGGCACTTCCCGTCGACGTCGCACCGACGGAGGCGATCGCCAAGGTCAAGCGTGCCGGCGCTGGTGGCGCCCCGCCGCGTTCCCACCCGGGTGCCTGAGGCCGTCCGCGTCCGGCCGCTCAGCCCAGTGCGGCGAGCGTCTTGAGCCGTTCGTGCGCCTGCGTCATGATCGACTGGATCAGTTCGTCACAACTCGGCAGGTCGTCGATCATGCCGACCACCTGTCCCGACGCCAGCACCCCGGCGCGGGTGTCGCCCTCGACCAGTCCGGCGCGCAGCAGCATCGGCGTGTTACCCGCCATGATGATCTGCTGCCAGGTGCGGTCGCCGGAGCGTCGCATCGACCGTCCGTCGCGCAACATCGTGGTCCAGCGCATCCCGGTCAACTGCTTGAACTCGTTGGCGTTGCGTGCCGCGGCCACCAGAGCGCGACCCCGCGAACCGCTTTCCAGCGCCTCGACGAGCGGGGTCCGCAACACCCGGTGCGGCATCCCGTCCACCTTCACCGACACCACGGTGTCGGTCAGACCGCGCTGTAGGTACTCCTGCTTCACCGCGTCGGGCACCGCCGAGTCCGAGGTGAGCAGAAACCGCGTCCCCATCGCCACGCCTTCGGCGCCGTAGGCCAGTGCGGCGGTCAGTCCGCGGCCGTCGAAGAAGCCGCCCGCGGCCACCACCGGCATGTCGGAGCCGTTGGCGCGCAACGCGTCCAGCACCGACGGCAACAGCAGGGTGGTGGCCACCGGACCGGTGTGACCGCCGCCCTCGCCGCCCTGCACGATCACCGCGTCGGCACCCCAGGACGCCACCTTCACGGCGTGTTTGGCAGCGCCGATCGACGGGATCACCACCACACCGTGGTCCTTGAGCTCGGCGATGAGATCCTGTTTGGGGGCGAGTGCGAACGACGCGACCCTGACCTCCTCACGGATGAGGAGCTCGATCCGCGCCGCCGCATCGGTGGCGTCGGCGCGGATGTTGACACCGAATGGCTTGTCGGTCAACGACTTCGTCTTGGTGATCGCCGCCGCGAGCTCCTCGTAGGTCATCGTCGCCGACGCCAGGATGCCCAACCCGCCCGCGTTGGACGTGGCCGCCGTCAGCGAGGGTCCCGACACCCAGCCCATCCCGGTCTGCACGATCGGGTACTCGACGCCGACCAGCTCGGTGAACCGGGTGGGCAGCGCCGCGGCCCGCGCCGTGGAGGCGGTCATCGGATCTCCTTGTCGCGTATGCCTTTGGGGTCCAGGACGTCGCGGATCAGGGTCAGCTCCTCCTCGGTGGGCACCCGGGTAAGCGGCGCCTCGGCCAGCCCGGCCACCTCGAAGGCGGTGTTCTCGGCCACCTCGTCGGCGTCGACACCCGGATGCAGCGACCGCGCCCGCATGGTGTGGCCAGGTCCGCCGAAGTCGAAGACGCCCAGGTTGGTCACCACGCGGTGGATGTGGAGGTCGTCGAAGGCGGGGTTGGCCGGGTCCACCGCGCTGTAACCGACCCCGCAGACGATGTCGACGCGCTCGCAGAACACCCGGGCCGAGTGCCGCGGTACCCAGTAGCTGGTGGGATGGTTGATCGTGTTGCCCGGTGCGCCGCGCACCCCGAACATCTGCCTGCTGGGGTGTTGCAGCGGTCCGAAGGCCGACAGATTCTGATTGCCGAACCGGTCGATCTGGTTGGCGCCCATCACCACATGCCTGCGACCCGAGGCCACCACGTCGAACACCTTGGAGAACGGCATCCACCCCTCGATGGGACCGCTGCGGCCGATCGCGGGGGTATCGGCGAGGATCAGTGCCTCGCCGTCGGTGATGAGCAGATCGGGTTCGGTGGTCAGCCGGGCCAGCCGGGCCCCGAGCAGCGGAACCGGCGCCATCGGCGACGCCATGATCTCGCCCGCCCCGGCGAAGATGTCGGCGCATGCCGCCACACAGATCTCCGCCCGGGTGGTTTCGACAGGCTCAACCAGCGGAGATGCCGAAACCCCTCCGCGCGCCGATTCAGTCATGCTGCTCCTCCCGTTCGATGCGACAGGCTCAACCAGCGGAGATGCCGAAACCCCTCCGCGCGCCGATTCAGCCATGCTGCTCCTCCCGTTCGCTGCGCCAGGCGAGCACCTCGCGCTGGTAGGTGGTTTCGTCGACCTCCAGGAACCGTTTCGCGAACGCCGACCACGAGTCCGGATCCTTCGCCGACTCCACGTAGAAGCGTTGGAAAGCCTCGTCGCGGCCGTAGTCGCCGGCAAAGGTGAAGTGCGCACCGTTGGGGGCGTGCACCACACGGTCGACATTCATCCGGTTCAGCAGCAGACGTTGGGCGGGAACGGTTTTGACGAGCACCTCGGTGGACACCAACTGATCGGTCTGCACGTAGCGGCGTTCCGCGGCGGCGCAGAACAGGTCGTCCATGTACGGGTCCACACCGGTGTACGCGGCGTTGCCGCGCGCATCGGCGAGGTCGAGGTGCACGAACGCTGCGTCGAGACGCAGCGCGGGCATCGCGATCAGCGTCTGGGTGCGTCCGTCGGGGCCGGGGTAGGGCGAGTCGACGGTCTTGAGCTCGCCCTCCCAGAACGCCGGGACGTCGGAGCCGAGGCCGGCACGAATGGGCAGGAAAGGCAGTCGGGCGGCCGCGGCCTGCAGGCCGCAGCGCACCATTCCCTCGTCCATCTCGCGGGCCTCGATCCGTCCGCCGGTGCGTGCCGCGGCGAACCACGGATCGTAGAACGGGGCGGAGTCCAGCGACACGAATCCGTAGTAGGCGCGCCGCACCTTGCCTGCGGCGCAGAGCAATCCGAGGTCGGGGCCGCCGTAGGTCACCACTGTCAGATCCGTGATGTCCGAGCGTGCCAGGGCGCGCACCAGGGCCATCGGTTTGCGTCGCGATCCCCACCCCCCGATGCCGATGGTCATCCCGTCGCGCAGTTCGGCGACCACCTCGTCGAGGGTCGAGGTCTTGTCCTTCGGTTGCGCCGTCGCGGGTTTCGTGGTGGTTGTCGTGGCGGGGGTGGTCATGTCAGCGCTGACTCCCGTTCGTCAGTGGTTTGCCGGTGGAGACGAATGCATCGCGATGCTCGTCGGCGACGCCGGCGAGATTGAGTTCGAAGGTGTATCCCTGTTCGAGGCGATAGCTGGCCTTTACGTCCACCGGATCGATGTGGTTGATGGCCGCCTTGGCGGCCCGGATCACCCGGGTGTCCTTGGCGGCGATCTGTTCGGCCACCTCGAGGGCGGCTGCGTCGAGTGCGTCGGGGGCCACCACCCGGTACACCGAACCGAAGTGCAGCAGCTGCTCGGCGGTGACGTTCTGGGCGGTGTAGTAGAGGGTGCGCATCATGTGTTGCGGGACCAGTCGTGCCAGATGCGTCGCGGCGCCGAGTGCGCCGCGATCCACCTCGGGCAGCCCGAACACCGCCCCCTCGGCGGCGACGATCACGTCGGCGTTGCCGACGAGCCCCACCCCGCCGCCCACGCAGAAGCCGTTGACGGCCACCACAACCGGGACCGCACAGTCGTAGACCGCCGAAAAGGCCGCGGCACAACCGTGATTGGCGTCGATCAGCGCACCGAACCCGTCGGTGGCCTGCATCTCCTTGATGTCGACACCCGCGTTGAAGCCGCGGCCGTGTGCCCGCAGGATGACCACATGCGACGCAGGGTCGTTTCCGGCGGCGAGGATCGTGTCGGCCAGCTCGAACCACGCCGCCGAGGGAAGCGCGTTGACCGGCGGGAAGTCGACGGTGACCGTCGTGACCCCGCTGTCGCTGCGCGTGCTGGTGATCGGCACGCCGTGTCCTCTCCCGGGAAGTCCCGTGACGTCGAAGTGACCAAGTCCAACCAAGCAAATGCTTGGTTGTTTGGTAGGGTAGCACCCATGAGTCTTCGTTCACAGGTCACCGGCCTCGACCTCGGAATGGAGAAGAGTGTTGTCCTGGTCACCGGCGGGGTGCGGGGTGTCGGGCTCGGGATCGCCTCGGTGCTCGCCGATCTCGGAGCCGTTCCCATCGTGTGCGCCCGGCGACCCGGCCCCACCGCCGACGCCGTCGCGCAATACATCCCGTGCGACGTGCGTGACGAGTCGGCGGTGACCACGATGGTCGAGCGGATCGTCGACGAGCACGGCCGCCTCGACGCGGTGGTCAACAATGCGGGTGGGTCGCCGTTCGCACTCGCCGCCGGGGCGTCGTCGTCCTTCTCGAGCAAGATCGTCGAACTCAACCTGCTCGCGCCGCTTGTGGTCGCACGGACAGCCAACCGCGTGATGCAGCAGCAGTCGACCGGCGGTGCGATCGTCAACGTCTCCAGTGTCAGCGGACACCGGCCGTCGCCGGGCACGTCGGCCTACGGCGCGGCAAAGGCAGGCCTCGACAGCCTCACCGCCTCACTCGCGGTGGAATGGGCGCCGAGGGTGCGGATCAACTCCGTGGTGGTGGGGCCGGTGGAGACGGAGTCGGCGGATCTGCACTACGGCGACGCAGCGGGGATCGCCGCGGTGGCCCGCACCATCCCGATGGGACGGATGGCGCGCCCGGCCGATGTCGGCAACGCGGTGGCCTTCCTGCTCTCCCCGCTGGCGGCCTACATCACCGGATCGACGCTGACCGTGCACGGCGGCGGCGAGAAGCCGGCGTTCCTGGACGCGGCGAATGCGGGGAACGACCTGTGAGCCGCGACACAAGCTCATGAGCCTGGACGCGGCGAATGCTGGGAACGACCTGTGAGCCGCGCGCAGCGCCACCACATCTTCGAGAAGGGAATCAGGGTGCCCGACAACAGCACACCACTCAACGAGGGCCGCGTGGCCATCGTCACCGGGGCCGGACAGGGTATCGGCCGCGCGCACGCGCTCGCGTTGGCCGCCGACGGTGCCGCCGTGGTGGTCAACGACTATGCAGACGATGCGGCGGCCGAAGTGGTCGACGAGATCTGTGCCGCCGGTGGGCGCGCCGTCGCGTCGATCGGTGATGTTGCCGACTGGGAGTCGGGCGAGCAGATGGTGCGCACGGCGATCGACGAGTTCGGCGGTCTCGACATCCTGGTCAACAACGCCGGATTCGTCCGCGACCGGATGCTGGTGTCGATGTCCGAGGCGGAGTTCGACGCCGTGGTGCGGGTGCACCTCAAGGGGCATTTCGTCGGACTGCGCCACGCCGGCGCGTATTGGCGCGCACAGGCCAAGGCGGGTGCACCCCGCGCTGCCCGGGTGATCAACACCACCTCCGGTGCCGGACTCTACGGCTCTGTGGGACAAGGCAATTACGTTGCCGCCAAGGCGGGGATCGCAGCCCTGACCATCCAGGCGGCCGCCGAGATGGGTGCCTACGGCATCACCGTGAACGCCATCGCACCGGCCGCGCGCACCCAGATGACGTTGGGGGCCGGTGAGGCCATGGCAGCGCAGATGGCCGCACCCGACGACGGTTCGTTCGACGTCATGGCCCCGGCCAACATCTCGCCGCTCGTCGTCTGGCTCGCTTCCCCGGAGGCCGGGGCGGTCAGCGGACGGGTCTTCGAGGTGGAAGGCGGCAAGGTCTCGGTGGCCGACGGCTGGCAGCGTAGCGTGGAGCGCGACAAGGGATCTCGATGGGAGCCCGCCGAACTCGGTCCGGTGATCGAGGAGATCCTCGCCAAGGCGCCGGTGCCGATGCCGGTGTACGGCGCGCGCTGACATCGCGCCCACCGTGCCCCGGAGAGAGGACGTGGACAGTTGGTGGAAACTCCGGACAACGTTGCTGCACAACGCATTCAGGCTGCACGTGCGTACGTCGACGCGCTGGTCGACCATGACCCGTCGAAGGTGTCATTGCATCCGGACTGCACACGGGTGGAACTCGGCGTACGGACCGGGCGTAACGGTCGGCACATCGCGCGCAGCCTGGCACGCGGACCGCAGTTCCGGCTCATTCACCGGGTCAGCGACTTCGAGGCGACCGTCGACGGGCACAGTGTCTCCACGCGGTACCTCGTGCATGTGCGACCCAAGATCGCCCGGCTGGCGGCGCCGGTCTCCGAGAAGTTCGTCGTCGACGACGAGAACCGAATCCGCACCATCTCGGCGCGATTCGGTTTCCCGCGTCGTCAATCCTGATCGGGGCCCGGATTCAGGAGCTCGGTGCGCGCACCACCATCGGTACGCCGGGGAAAAAGGCGGCCATCTCCGAGCGTGACTTGCGCAGCGTGGCAGTGCCGTAGCCCTGCTTGCGATGGTCGGGGTGAATCCAGATGCGCACATCCACTTCACCGTTGGTGAGCTCACCGAAGACGAACCCCACCTTCGCCGAACCGTCCTCGGCCACCAGCCACACCGCCTCCTCCTGGTCGACGCGTTCGGCGGCCTGGGCGATCTCCTCGTCGATCTCGCGCGCGGGGTGTCCCGATCCGTCGCCGGCCACACCGAGTTCGGCGGTGCGAAGCGAGAACAGGTCGGCGTCGTCGACCGGCGAGAACACGCGCAGGATCACCGTGTCGCCACTGCTGGCCGGCCGTTCGGCGAGGGTGAAGGTCAGGCGCGAGTTCAGGTCGTCGAGTTCGGCCTGGTTCTTGCGGCGCTCTTCCTTGGTCAGCTGATCGAGCTTCATGTCGAGGATTGCCGAGGCGCCGAGTCGGGACTTGTCGAGCAGTCCGGCGAGAGCGGTGACCGCGGCGTCGTGATCATCGGCGTCGACGATGGCGTCGAGCACCTCGTGGCGACGCTCGAGCGCGGTGAGTAGGGCGTCGGTGATGTCGCGACGTTCGGTCTCCAGGTCAAGATCAGTCATACCTCCGATCGTAGAGAGCTACCGACGGGTAGGTAGTAGAACGTGTTCTAGGCGTTCTCGGGAGGGCCGTGCGGACCATTTGCGCATTTCACAGAGCTGATCGTGCCGACACGCTTCCCTGATTGTGAAACACGTCCTAATCTCGTGCCATGGCTGCTGACTCCTCCGACACCCACTTCGACCACCTGCGTGGCGGTACGCACATGGGTGACTATCTGGTGGCGGCGCTACGTCGTCATGCCGATCGCAACGTGCTCGAACTCGGCGGCACCACCCTGACCGGCGGACAGATGGCCGCCGCGATCAGCCGCTACGTGCAGGCCTTCGAATCGCTGGGGGCCGGTTCGGGTACCGCGGTGGGTCTGCTGGCACTCAACCGTCCCGAGGTGCTGCTGGTGATCGGTGCCGGACAGACGCAGGGCTGGCGACGCACCGCGTTGCATCCGCTCGGCTCGCTCGACGATCACGCCTACGTTCTGGCCGACGCCGGGGTGACCACGCTGGTGGTGGATCCGGTGCCCATGTTCGTCGAACGCGCGGTGGCGCTCGTCGAGCGCGTGGCCGGCCTCAAACAGGTACTCACCCTCGGCCCGGTGCCCGAAGCGCTCGCTGCGGTCGGTCGCGACGTGATCGCCGAGGCCGACACGTTTGCGCCCCGACCGCTCGTCGCGGCGCAACTGGCCCCGGATCACGCCGTGTCGATCACCTACACCGGCGGCACCACCGGAAAACCCAAGGGAATCATCGGAACCGCTCGCGCGATGGCCACCATGACCCAGATCCAACTCGCCGAGTGGGAATGGCCCGACCGGCCGCGCTTCCTGATGTGCACCCCGCTCTCGCACGCGGGGGCGGCGTTCTTCATGCCCACCCTGCTCAAGGGCGGGTCGATGGTGGTGCTGGCGCGTTTCGATCCGGCGGAGGTGTTGCGGGTGATCGAGGAGGAGAAGATCAGCGCCACCATGCTGGTGCCGTCGATGCTGTATGCCCTGCTCGACCATCCCGACTCGCACACCCGCGACCTGTCATCGTTGGAGACGGTGTATTACGGTGCGTCGCCGATCAATCCGGTGCGTCTGGCCGAGGCGATCGAACGATTCGGACCGATCTTCGCGCAGTATTACGGGCAGTCCGAGGCGCCGATGGTGATCACCTATCTGTCCCGTGACGACCATCCGCGGCCCGGTGAGGACCCGCGCAGACTCGCCAGTTGTGGCCGGCCGTCGGCGTTTTTGCGAACCGCGTTGCTCGGGCCCGACGACAAGCCGGTGCCGCGCGGCGAACCCGGTGAGATCTGTGTCGCCGGGCCGTTGCTGGCCGGCGGCTATCTCGGGCTGCCCGAACAGACCGCGGAGACGTTCCGCGACGGCTGGCTGCGCACCGGTGACGTGGCACGTGAGGACGACGACGGATTCTTCTACATCGTCGACCGCACCAAGGACATGATCGTCACCGGCGGTTTCAACGTGTTTCCGCGCGAGGTGGAAGACGTTGTGGCCGAACATCCCGCGGTGGGTCAGGTCGGTGTGATCGGGATTCCCGACGAGAAGTGGGGAGAGGCGGTCACCGCGGTGGTGGTGTTGCGTGGCGACGCCGACACGTCCGAGGCGGCCAGAGACCGGATCGGGGCCGAGATCCGGGCGGCGGTCCGGGAACGCAAGGGAGCGGTGCAGGCTCCCAAGGAGGTCATCTTCGTCGACTCGTTGCCGCTGACGGCGCTGGGCAAGCCGGACAAGAAGGCGTTACGCGCCCGGTACTGGGCTTCCGCCGGGCGTGGGGTTGGCTGACCGAGTGACCCAGTTCGACCGTCGATACAGCGGAATGCCGACCAGCAGGGCGACGAGCACAATGCCCGCGGCCAGCGCGGGAAGCGCCGGATAACCGAGCGCGTCGGCGACGAACGAGGGTGCGATCGCGCCGATCACCGCGCCCGCGGCGATGATCCCGTTGAGCAATCCCATCGCCGACCCCTCACTTCCGGGGGCCACCGTGACGATGATCATCGTGGCGCCCACCACGTTGAAGGCGTACGCGACGGCCGCGATCACCAGCGCCACCGATCCGATGACCGACTCCCCGGGCAGGTGGGCCGCGTGTGCTGTCGTCATCGCGACGAACGAGGCCAGGGTCAGGATCAGCCCGGCGGCCAGCACCACACCCGGTCCCCACTTGCCGGCGGCCGCTCCGCAGAACGGGTAGACCAGGGTGCCGATGGCCGCACCGATGAGGAACAGGATCGACGACGTCGAGGCCGCGACGGAGAACATGTCCCGCATGATGAGCGGTACGACGTTGAAGAATGTCTGGACGCCGGTCATCGTGAGCAGCCATGTCAGCAGGAAGATGCCGAAGCGGCCCCGTAGCGCGCGAATCATCGTCAAGCGCGAAGTGTCGTCGCTGTGGGTGGCGACCGCGTGCAGGTGTGGCAGCCGGATGAGCGCGGCCAGCAACCCGGCGGCGAGCAGTCCGGCGGTGATCAGCCATCCGAGTCGCAGATGCGACACGGTCACCGCGGCGAGAAGCAAACCCGCCACCTGCCCCGCCCCGTAGGCCATGCGGAACCAGCTCAGCCGATGGTCCCATTCGGCTTTCGGATGGGATTCGACGATGAACAGTCCGGCCACGGTACCGGCCAGCGATCCCGCCCCGCCGAAGATCAGGGCCAGTAGGGCCCACTGCCAGGTGTGCTCGGCAAAGGCGAAGGCGGCCACCGTCGCCGCCATCACCGGGAAGCACCAGAGGAACACCGCGCGCTGCTTGCCGGTGCGGTCGGCGAGTGCGCCGAACACGGGTACGAACAACGCGGCGACATAGAAGGCGGCGACGACGATGCCGACCGCCGTCGCGGTGCCGCCGTGGGCGTCGACGGTGACCGGGATGAGGATCGGCGCGACGCCGAGCACCATCACTCCGACGATCGCGTAGGCGAGGTACCACGGTTCCGTCCAGCGCATGGGTCAGACTCTAGGGTCGCCGCCGCTGCACGGAGCCACGTCTCCGTCTGTACGTCGCAGATTGTGACCCACGGTGCCACCACCGCGCGCCCGACACCGGGCCAGGTGCCCGGGGATCAGCCGACCGGGCACCGCCCGTAGCGCACCGGGAGGTCCTTGACGCCGTTGAGCCATCCCGATCGCACCCGCTTCATCTCACCGATGGCTTCGATGTCGGGCAGGGTGTCGGCGATCGCGTTGAACACCAGGTTCAGTTCCAGCCGTGCGAGATTCGCGCCGATGCAGAAGTGTGCACCGTTGCCGCCGAATGCCAGGTGGGGGTTGGGATCACGCATGATGTCGAAGGTGAAGGGATCGTCGAAGACGTCCTCGTCGTAGTTGGCCGAACTGTAGAACAGTCCGACGCGTTCTCCCCGGGAGATGGCCACGTCGTCCACGGTGGTGTCGACCAGCGCGGTGCGCTGGAAGGCGTGCACCGGACTCGACCACCGCAGGATCTCGTCGACCGCGGTCGGTGGCCGCTCACTCTTGTAGCGCTGCCACTGATCGGGATTGTCCATGAAGGCCCGCATCCCGTGACTGGTGGCATTGCGGGTGGTCTCGTTGCCCGCGGTCATGAGGAGGATCACGAAGAATCCGAACTCGATCTCGGTGAGCGACTCGCCATCGATATCGGCCTTGCACGAGCGTGGTGACGATGTCGTCGGTGGGGTTGCGCCTGCGTTCCTCGGCCATCGTGTAGGCGTATCCGAGGAGTTCGGCGTTGGCCGTTGCGGGGTCGATCGCCTGGTCGGGATCGTCGGTGTTGACGATCGAATCCACCAGCTCGTGGATCCGGCCCCGGTCGGCTTCGGGCACCCCGAGGAGATCCAGAATCGCCTGCAGCGGAAGGTGGATCGAGACATCGTCGACGAAGTTGCCGGTGTCCTTGTGCGCGGCCCGCGTCACTATGTCACGGGCGTACGACGAGAGATCCTCGCTGAGCGCACCCACCGCTTTCGGTGTGAACAGCCGCGAGACGATCTTGCGCAGGCGAGTGTGCTCCGGCGGATCGTGGTTGATCAGAAGGGCTTTGGTGAACTCCAGCTGATCCGGGGTGATGTAGTCGGGAAGCCGGATGACGGCGCCTTTGGCGTTGGTCGACCACACCTGGCTGTTGCGGGAGATCTCACGGACGTGTGCGTGCTTGGAGATCACCCAGTACCCGCCGTCGCTGAATCCCGACGTTCCCGGCGGCTGTTCGTTCCACCAGACGGGGGCGGTCTTGCGCAGATAGGCGAATTCGTCGATCGGCAGGCCTGCGGCCACGACGTCGGGGTCGGTGAAGTCGAATCCCTTTCCGAACGGGCAGGTCTGACCGGTGGTGGCTGTCATGCTCCCTCGTTTTCTCCCGCACGCTCGCGGCGCGCAGAGCAGGTGAGTGTCAGATGTCACTACACCATACAACGAGTGACCATGTGTATGGTGGCGGAGTCCCGGATTTCTGCCGCCGGCACCGAGACGGCCGGTAGGGTGAGGGCGTGCGTACCCACGGATGGGGTGGTCGGGTCCCACGAAACGACGACGAGGCCCGAGCCCGAATCCTGGCCGCGGCGCGCGAGGCGATCGACGAACACGGCGTGGCCGCCAGCATCAGCGACGTCGCGCGGAGCCTCGGGGTGACCCGCCAGACGGTGTACCGCTACTTCAGCGGGACCGAGGAATTGCTGCGTGCCACCGCACTTGACGCGGTGGGCGATTTCCTCGACCGGATCATCGAGCGCATCGCCGGCATCGCCGAACCCGATGTCGCGGTTGTCGACGGCGTGGAGGCGGTTCTCGAAGAGCTCACCACGGATCGCTACGTCGGCGTGCTGTTCGCCCAGGGGCATCTGAGTCTGCCGGCGGTGGGTGAGGTGACCTCGCAGGTGGGTCATGATTTCGTGCTCACGATGGTGACGCGGATGGACGTGGACTGGGCGGCCGCGGGCTACGGCGAACACGAACTCGACCTCGTGGCCGAGATGGTGCTGCGGACTCTGCAGTCGATGGTCCTCGATCCGGGCACGCGGGACCCGACCGGACGCCGCGCGTTTCTGGACGCGTGGCTCGGCGCGGCGATGCGCGCCCTGTCGGTCACGCCGGCGTGCAGATGACCACCGGGATGGTCCGCTGCGTCCAGGCGGCGTAGGTGTCGAAGTCGGCGTAGAGGTCCACCAGGTGCGGCCACAGCGTGGCGCGCTCGTCCTCGTCGGCCGTACGCGCGATGAAATCCTTTGTATCGCTGCCGATCTGGACGGTCACCGCGGGATTGTCGCGCAGATTCAGGTACCACGCCGGGTTGTTCTCCCGGCCACCTTGGGATGCCACCACCACGATGTCGTCGCCGCGCCGCAGGTAGAGCAGGGGTGCGGTGCGCGGCTTGCCGGACTTACGGCCGATGGTGGTGAGCAGACACACCTGGACCGGCTGTCGCAGGGCGGCGCCGACGCGCCACGTGCCCCCGAGACGGCCGCCGGTGAGCCGGTAGATCGCCGTGTTCGCCCGTGAACCCGCCTTCATGAGCGTGCCGACGATCGGCGAATCGAGTTGATCCGGACGGGATTCGGGCTTCACCGCCTCAGATCCGTTCCAGCACAGTGCCGGTGGCCAGTGCCCCACCCGCGCACATGGTGACGAGCGCGGTCTGGCCGTCGGTGCGCTCGAGTTCGTGCAGGGCGGTGGTGATCAGACGGGATCCGGTGCTGCCCACCGGGTGTCCGAGTGCGATGGCACCGCCGTTGACGTTGACGCGGTCGAGGTCGGCGTCGTGCACCTGCGCCCAGCTGAGCACCACCGAGGCGAAGGCCTCGTTGATCTCCACGAGGTCGATGTCCGACAGTGTCATCCCGGCCCTGGCGAGCACCCGTTCGGTGGCCTGAACCGGCCCGTCGAGGTGATAGTGCGGTTCGCTGCCGACGAGCGCGGACGCTCGGATCCGGGCGCGCGGTGTAAGGCCCAGCTCGCGGGCCCTGCTCTCGTCCATCAACAGCACCGCGGCCGCGCCGTCGGAGATCTGCGACGAGGTGCCCGCGGTGTGGATGCCGCCCTCGATCACGGGTCGCAGCGCGCGCAGTGATTCGGTGGTGGTGTCGCGCAGTCCCTGGTCGCGGCTCACGTCGATCACGTTGCCGGTGAACTCGCCCTCCTTGGTGCGCTCGGGAGCCTTCAGGGTCAGCACCTCGCGATCGAAGCGCCCTTCCTCCCAGGCGCGCCGGGCGCGCTGCTGACTCCGGACGCCGAGCGCGTCCACGTCGTCGCGGGTGATGCCGCGCCGCCGGGCGATGCGCTCGGCCGCCTCGAACTGGTTGGGCATGTCGACGTGCCACGAATCGGCGTGATAGGGCCCGGCGTCGACTCCGATGTTGGCGCCGAGCGGCACCTGGGACATCGCCTCGACCCCGCAGGCCATGCCCACGTCGATGGTGTCGGTGGCGATGAGTCCGGCGATGAGATTGACCGCCTGCTGCGCCGATCCGCACTGGCAGTCGACGGTGGTGGACCCGGTCTGTTCGGGTAGCCCCGCCGACAGCCACGCCTTGCGGGTGATGTTGCCCGACTGGGCGCCCGCCTGGGTCACGCAGCCGCCGATGGCCTGCTCGACCAGCGCCGGGTCGATGCCGGCTTGCTCGATGAGTCCGCGCTGCGCGAGACCGAGGAGTTCCTCCGCGTGCAGCCCGGAGAGCCAGCCGTTTCGCTTGCCGATCGGTGTGCGCACTGCTTCGACGATCACCGGTTCGCCCATACCCGACACTCCTTCTCGATGTACTTGCGTCGAGTGGCGACAAGCCGACCCGACATCGGGACAAAATTAGAACAAGTTCTCGTCCGCGTCTACGTCGCAGTGTACGGTGTTGCCTACCGAGACTGAAACACGTTCTCATTTCGAAGACAGGGGTGTGCGCAGTGATCAAGACCGAAGGAGTCGGCTCGTCGGGCACCGAAGCCGCGGCCACGTGCCCGTTCATGAACGAAGCCGGTTGGGACTTCACCAATCCCGACCTCCTCGAGCGCGGCATGCCGGTGCGCGAATTCGCCGAACTGCGTCGCACCGCACCGGTCTGGTGGAACGCACAGCTGCCCGGCAAGGGCGGCGGTTTCCACGACGGCGGCTACTGGGTGATCTCCAAGCATGCGCACATCCGCGAGATCTCCAAGAACAACAACGACTGGGCCACGTCGACCAACGGCGTGATCATGCGCTTCGACGATGAGATGACCAGCGACCAGCTCGACGTCACCAAGGCGTTGCTGATCAACCACGACCCGCCCGAGCACACCCGACTGCGCAAGATCGTGTCGAAGGCGTTCACGCCGAAGGCGGTGCAGGCGCTCGAGGACAAGCTCGACGATGCCGCGCGCACCATCGTTCGACGCGCCGCCGACCGCGGCACCGGAGACTTCGTCCACGACGTGGCCGTCGACCTGCCGTTGCTCGCGATCGCCGACCTGCTCGGCGTACCCGAAGACGACCGCGACAAGCTGTTCAATTGGTCGAACTCGATGATGAACTACGACGACCCGGAGTTCGACGAAGACCCACAGATGGCGTCCGCGGAGATCCTCGGTTACGGCTACACCATGGCCGAGGAGCGTCGGAAATGCCCGGTGGACGACATCGTCACCAAACTCGTCGAGGCCGACATCGACGGTCAGTCGCTCGACGAGACCGAGTTCGGGTTCTTCTTCATCCTGCTGACCGTGGCCGGCAACGAAACCACCCGGAATGCGATCAGTCACGGCATGAACGCGTTTCTCGAGCACCCCGACCAGTGGGAACTGTTCAAAAAGGAACGTCCCTCGACCGCCGTCGACGAGATCGTCCGCTGGGCCACGCCGGTGAACTGCTTCCAGCGCACCGCGAAGAACGACACCACGGTGGGTGGTGTCGACATCGCGGCCGGGCAGCGGGTGGGCCTGTTCTACGGATCGGCCAACTTCGACGAGGACGTGTTCGACGACCCGTTCAGCTTCAACATCCTGCGTGATCCCAACCCGCACGTCGGATTCGGCGGCAACGGCGCGCACTTCTGCGTCGGCGCGAACCTGGCCCGCATGGAGATCAACCTGATGTTCAACGCGCTCGCCGACATCGTGCCCGACATCTCCCGCCTGGAGGCGCCGCGGCGGCTGCGGCACGGGTGGATCAACGGGGTCAAGGAACTCCGCGTCGACTATGGCACCCGCTAGATGGCGCCGGACGGGCAGGCGATGACGGCGGCCGCCGATACCCCGGCCTATCTGAACATCGACCGCGACAACCATCCCGCCGTCGTGGCGGGTCGGCGCTCCCGGGCGGCGGTGGTGGCCCGCGACAAGGCGGCGTGGCTCGACAACTTCACCGACGACGCGAAGGTGGAGGACCCCGTCGGTCCGTCGATGTTCGACGCCGAGGGTGTGGGATTTCAAGGGCGAGAACGTATCTCGCAGTTCTGGGATCTCTCGATCGGCACCACCGAGAGCATCGAGTTCGTGTTCGACGAGGAGATCATCTGCGGCCCCGAGGTCGCCTACATCGGGAGCATCGTCACGCACATCGCCGGACATGTGTCGCAGGCACGAGGGGTGTTCACCTACCGTGCCGCCCCCGACGGCCGACTCGAAGCGCTGCGCGCGTTCTGGGAGGTCGAGAAGACCATCAACTCGGTGCGCAAGGCCTGATCTGCCGGGATACCGAAAGTAGGGGAAGGTTGGTCTTCCCCTACTTCTCGCACCTTCCCCCAGAAAGTTCTCGGGGAAGAGCACGAAAGTAGGGGAGGAATCGGTCGGGAGTGCCCCAGACAACCAAGGTCGGAGGGGCTCAAGATCGAGTCACCGGATGAGGCCGGCGCGGCGGAGCGCGGACCGGATCTTGCGAATCACCACCGCCGGCGTCATCAACTCTTGCCACGTCCATCGCACGACGATGATGTCGCAGTCTCGGATTGCGTCTTCGCGGAGTTTCTCCGCGTAGATCACGTCCTCGGGGAGTCGGTGGCCGCTCGCCGGAGCCGCGCGGTGGTACTTGAATCGCCCGTCGAACTCGCCGACCACCCGTAGCTGTCCATCGGAGTCGCGCCACCCTGTGTCACAACGTTTCACGTCGCCGCCGTCGACCTTCACCGCAACCTGCAAGTCCGGGAACGGAATCGAGCCGTCCTCGAGGAGGATGCAACAACTCAACGATTCCCCGATCGATTCGCAGAGATCTGTCGAATGGACATGCGCTGTTCTGAGGGTCTCGATCCCGTGGGTACCTTTGAGTGCGTCGATGACAGGCTCGAGCGAGATGGGCAGATCGCGTCGTCGGCTCTCGAACAAACCAGAGTTGAGCGCGCAGATCGCTTGCCGGATGGATCCGTCGCGCGCGACGTCGCACACTGTCCGGGCGATACTCGTGACCACGATGCCCTGGTACTCCGTCAGATGCTCGGGATCGACCGATGTCTGATGGATGACCAGTCCAGGCGACGTCCGTCCGGATTTCTCGGAGATGAAGTGCGCCGTCGACCTGTCGGGTTGGAGGAGCGGCACTTGCAGGAGTGCGGCTGCCGACTGGTGGCTCGGGTAGCGTCGGCTGCCACCGGTGCGGACCGCGGCCACGACCTTGTCGCGATATTTCGCTTCGCGCGCTGCGTAAGAGTCTTCGCCCTCCGGCGCCACCGTCGAAATGTAGGACCCCCAGTGGATTCGCTCGATGGCGTTGGTGCGCAGGGCATAACGAATATCGGCGTCGGTGCTGCCGGTGCGGATGGCCTCGCGACGCAGAATGAGACGGTCCGCTGCGGGCGGTTGGCGAAGGTCGAATTCGTCAGGATCGATCATGGGCCGATCTTGCCAAGCGCCACGTCGACCGCAGCTGCTCTATCCACAGACCATTGAGTGAGCAGAACCCTCCCCTACTTGTGGGCTCATCCGCGAGAAATTTCCAGGGGAAGGCGCCGAAAGTAGGGGAACGTTGTTCTTCCCCTACTTTCGGTGGGTAGGTAGGTCGGTGGGTGGGTCGGTGGGTGGGTCGGTGGGTCGGGTGGGTGGGCGGAAAGGCAGGCGGCTAGTGCGTCGGCTTGTCGGCGCCGACCAGCCACATCGAAAAGTACTGCGACCCACCGCCGTAGGCGTGGCCGAGTGCCTTGCGCGCGTCGGCCACCTGGTGTGCGCCGGCCTTGCCCATCACCTGGATGGCGGCCTCGGCGAACCGGATCATGCCCGACGCACCGATCGGATTCGACGACAACACCCCACCGGAGGCGTTGACCGGGATGCGGCCCCCGATCTCCGTCTCGCCGGCCTCGGTGAGCTTCCAGCCCTCGCCCTCCGGGGCAAATCCGAGGCTCTCGAGCCACATCGGTTCGAACCAGGAGAACGGTACGTAGATCTCGGCGGCATCGATCTCGTCGATCGGGTTGTCGATACCGCCGGCCTTCCACAGCGCCGCGGCGGCGTCGCGACTCGCCTGTGGGTTCACCACGTTGCGGTGGGCGAACGAGAGCGGTTCGGTGCGCATCGCGGTGGCGTGCACCCACGCGACCGGATCGCCTTGCGCCACAGCGGCATCGGCCGACTCCTCGTCGCCGATCACCACCGCGCAGGCACCGTCCGACGACGGGCAGGTCTCGTCGTAGCGGATGGGATCCCACAGCATCTGCGAGCTCATCACCTTCTCGACGGTCTGATCGGGCTGGTGCAGATGGGCCAGGGGGTTGAGCGCGCCGTTGCGGCGATCCTTGGCCGCGACCACCGCCCCGATGTGCTCGGGTGCGCCCGACTGCCGGATGTAGGCGCGCACGTGCGGTGCGAAGAAGCCGCCCGCCCCGGCGCCGACCGGTTTGGTGAACGGAACCGGAATCGACAACGCCCACATGGCATTGCTCTCCGACTGCTTCTCCCACGCCACCGCCAGCACCCGCCGGTGGATGCCCGCGAATACCAGCGACGCCGCCACGTTGGCCGTCGACCCGCCGACCGAACCGGCCGTGTGCACCCGGATCAGGCGCTTGCCCACCGCGCCGATCGCCTCGGCCATCGCCAGTTCGGGCATCATGACGCCCTCGAACAGATCGGGGGCCTTGCCGATCACGATGGCGTCGATCTCATCGATCGACACCTTCGCGTCGGCCAGTGCGGCGTCGATCGCCTCCCGGCACATTCCGGCCATCGTCACGTCCTGCCGTTTGGCGACGTAACGTGTCTGGCCGGTGCCCAGTACCGCGGCGCGGTTGTTGTGTGCCATCAGTTCTCGTCTCCCACCTGGGCTGCCTCGTCGGAACTCAGCGTGACCACCATGTTCTGTTGCAGCAGTGGACCGCTGGTGGCGTGCGCGACCGCGGTGCGCGCGCCGCCGGTGAGGATGGCGTGCGCGGCGTAGCCGATCCGCTGCAATCCCACCGAGAACAGGGAGTTGCCCGCCAGTGCGCCCCCCGACGGGTTGATGCGCACCGAATCGGGCAGGTCGAGGGCGTTGCGCACGATCAGCTCCTGGTGGGTGAAGGGCGCGCAGATCTCGGCCACGTCGACCGCGCGACCACGCTCCCCGAACGCGGTGTCGGCGGCCAGCCGTGTCGACGGCGACACGGTGAGGTCGCGGGCGCCGAAGTTGGGCGTGTCGATCCGGTGATCCCAGCCGGTCACGAACGCCGGATTGGCCACGAGTTCGCGAGCACGTCGCTCCGAGGCGATGATGACGGCCGCCGCGGCGTCGGTGTACGGCGCGATATCGTGTGCGCGCAACGGATTCGCGACGTACTCGGCGGCCAGCAGCGACTCCACCGAGGCGCCCGAGGTGCGTGCGGCAACGGCCGCCATGTCGGCCTCGGTCCATGCGCCCGAATCGATTCCGGCACGGGCCTGTAGCCCGGCGAGCGCGGTGGCGCCCGGCCGCAACGGCGCGACGGTGTAGGGGTCGGTCTGCAGCGACAGGGTGAGGTCCGCGTCTCCGGCCGACGGCTTGCCGAATCCGTAGGCCAGCGCCAGGTCGACCTCACCGGTGGCGATCTTCACCCACGCCTCGTACAGCGCCCAGGCGCCGTCCATCTCGACATGCGATTCGTTGATCGGCGGCATCGCGCCGATCGAGTCGATCGCGGAGATGAACGAGAAGGCGCGTCCGGCAAGGTAATCCGACGACCCACTGCACCAGAACTCGATGTCGGTGCGCTCGATGCCGAGTTCGGCGTAGAGCTTGTGGAAGCAGGGGATCAGCATCTCGACACCGTTGGTGGTGCCGTGCGTCCCGACGATGTTGGGACTGTGCGCGAATCCGACGATCGCGATCCGGGGAAGGGCCACAGGTTCTCCTAGACGGGTGCGGTGATACCGGGACGGACGTGTATTGGGACTCAGAGGAATTCGCGGTAGGACTCGTAGTCGGCGTCGGGTTCTCCGGTCGGTGCGAAATGGCTGATGCTGCCCAGCGACAGTTCGCGCTCGCCGTCGGGCACCCACACGGCGCGCACCCGCATACCCATGCGCACCTCGTCGGCCGGGCAGTCGAGGATCAGGTGCAGAAACGGGATGTCGGTGCCGTCGAGCAGCACATAGGCCGCCACGTACGGCGGTGTGATCCGCTGCCCCCTGAAGGGAACGTTGACGATGCAGAAGGTGGTGACCGTCCCGGCGTCGGACAGCTCCACACGTTCGGTCGCCGGTGCTCCGTCCGACGGGCTGACCGCACGCGGCGGGAAGTACACCCGCCCCGCGTCGACCCCCGAGCCGATGCGCGACCCGATGAGCTTGCCCTCGGCGAGCCCGCGCAGGTAGTCACTCTCCTCGGGGGTGGCCGAATGGGTGATGGTGGTGGTGATGGGGACGGTGATCACGACGAGTCCGTCCTCGGTCGCCGCAGGCTCGGATGCGTCCGTCTTACCGGGGGAGTCCTCCGGTGTGGCCGTTGCACGTGCCGGTTCGGGTGCGGCAGCGAAATGGGCGATGTCGCTGATCGCCCCGGTGCGTGCCGCTCGCCACACCGCGTGGACCCGCATCCCGGTGCTCAAGGCGTCGGGGCCGTCGGCCGCCACCACGTGCAGCAGCGCCGTGTCGGCACCGTCGAGCCTGATCAGGGCCCAGGCGAACGGAACGTCGCGGGGTTGTCCGTCGGCGGGTGAGCCGTTCCAGGACCACGCCGTGACGATGCCCGAATCGCCGACGTCGACGATGTCGGTCACCGGAGCACCGGTCGCCGGATCGAACTCGAGGGGCGGCACCGCGACCGTGCCGTCGCTGCACCGTGATCCGACGATGCGGGCCTCGCGCAGTGCCAGCGCGAACCGGCTCAACACCGGCCCCAGTGAGCGCGTGTAACCGAACGTGTTGGTCAGCGGGGCGGTGAGGATGTCGGTGCCCGGATCGGGGACGGTCGCGACCGGGCTCTGGGAGGCCGGACGCGTGGCGGTTGAGATGCTGCTCACACTTCGAGTAGAACACGTTCTAGTATTGGGACACAAGGTGCGCCCGTCAACGTCGCCGGAGGCGCGTCGGAGAGAGAGGTTGTTGGCGTGAAACTCGCACTGCAGCTTGGGTATTGGGGTGCAGGTCCGATCGATGACGCGCCGGCGCTGATCGCCGCGGCGGAGGCGGCCGGATTCGACGCCGTGTTCACCGCGGAATCGTGGGGCTCGGATGCGTACACACCGCTGGCGTGGTGGGGTGCGGCCACGACGCGTGTGCGGCTCGGCACCGCCGTCGCCCAGCTCTCCGCGCGTCCGCCCACCTCGCTGGCCATGCACGCGCTGACGCTCGATCACCTCTCCGGCGGTCGCCACATCATCGGCCTGGGCGTCTCCGGACCCCAGGTGGTGGAGGGCTGGTACGGGCAGCCGTTCGCGAAACCGCTGGCCCGCACCCGCGAATACGTGCGGATCGTGCGCGAGGTGCTCGCCCGGGAGGATCGGGTGACCAACGCGGGCGCGCACTACCCGCTGCCGTATCCGGCCGATGCCGCCGGGTCGACGGGACTGGGCAAGCCGCTCAAGTCGATCACTCATCCGCTGCGCGCCGACATCCCGATCTGGCTCGGCGCGGAGGGGCCCCGGAACGTGGCACAGACCGCCGAGATCGCCGACGGCTGGCTGGCGATCTTCTACTCGCTGCGCCTGGCCGACCGCTACGAGCAGTGGCTCGCCGAGGGCTTCGCGCGGCCCGGTGCCCGTCGCACCCGGGACGATTTCGAGGTGGCGGCCACCGTTCAGGTCGCCATCACCG
The DNA here is from genome assembly GCF_053588635.1 of Gordonia sp. NPDC003425. Classification (NCBI taxonomy): domain Bacteria; kingdom Bacillati; phylum Actinomycetota; class Actinomycetes; order Mycobacteriales; family Gordoniaceae; genus Gordonia; species Gordonia sp. NPDC003425. The sequence goes on from NZ_JBSFQI010000006.1 coordinate 135,765, forward strand.
ACGACGTCGCCGCGACGATCGACGCCTACCGGCCGGCCACCGCGCTCTACGTCGGCGGCATGGGAGCCAAGGAGAAGAACTTCCATGCCGACCTGTACCGGCGTATGGGCTACGGCGAGGTGGTCGACGAGATCGGCAGCCTGTTCCTGGCCGGACGCAAGGCCGAGGCGCTGGCCGCCGTCCCCGACGAGATGGTCCGCGAGACGATGATCGTCGGAAATGCCGACGAGGTGCGCGAGCAGATCAAGCAGTGGGAGGCGGCGGGGGTGTCGATGCTCATGGTGACCGCGCGTGACACCGACACGATCCGGGAGCTCGGCACACTGGTGTGAGGACCGTGTGCAGTGGCCTGGGACGTGAGTGGCCGGGGGACTCGACGGGGGCCGTCAGCGCAGACTGGTGATCGTGTTGTCGCGGAACTCCGACACCAGCGCACCCACCACCGCGCGCAGGCTGCCCGAGTTGGCCTCGGCCACCCGCAGTTGCCGCAGATAGCTCGGACCCCGGTCGAGGATGGTGTGGATCCGCAGCAGTTCGTCCAGGTTGCCCAACTCGCGTGCGATCGGACCGAGGGTCTCGATGAGCTCGCCGATCACGTCGACCGCGAGTCGCTCGTCCCCGTCGGGACTGGTGATGACGATGGTGTCGATGCCATAACGGGCTGCGCGCCACTTGTTCTCGCGCTGATACCAGGCCGGAAACGGTGTGATCTCCCGTCCGGCGTCCAACTGCCGGGACAGATGTTCGGCCAGGCACTGGCCGAACGCCGCCACCGCACCGATCTCGTACGCGGTCGGGATGCCGTCGAACGCCCGTATCTCGATGGTTCCCCACTTCGGCGAGGGCCGGACGTCCCAGCGGAGATCGCCCACCCCGTCGATCACGCCGATGCGTAGTTCGTCGGCCACCATCTTCTCGTAACCAGCCCAGTCGTCGAATATCGGAGGCAGTCCCGCGGTGGGCAATTGCTGGAAGAGGAGGGCACGGTTGGATGCGTAGCCGGTCTCTTCGCCGGCCCAGAACGGACTCGACGCGCTGAGCACACCGAACAGCGGGAGATGATTGAGCAGGCCGTTGAGTATCGGGATCACCTTGTCGCGCCGATCGATTCCGATGTGGATGTGCACGCCCCAGATCATCATCTGACGTCCCCACCATTGTGTGCGGTCGATGAGCGTGTCGTAGCGCGGGTTTCCGGGTGTGACCTGTTGGCCGAACCACTGACTGAACGGGTGGGTACCCGACGACATGATCTCCACGCCGTCCGGTTCGGCGAGGTCGATGATCCTTTCCGACATCGCCCGCAGTTCGTCGACGGCCCCGCCGACGTGCGAGTGCGGAGCACTCACCAGTTCCAGTGTGTTGGTGAGGAGTTCACCGGTCACATGGGGGAACGAGGTGGCCGGCCCCAATTGCGCCAGCAGCGCGGGTGCGGCCGGGCTCAGTTCACCGCTGCGCCGGTCGACGCACGCGACTTCCCACTCGAGGCCGATCAGTGTGCGTGGGGATGCCGAGAACTGCAGTGCCACGACGTCAGCGCCGTAGGGCTTTGCCCGACAGCCAGTTTCCGAAGAACTGTGCCACCTGGACGATCAAGATGATGGCGAGCACCGCGATCCAGGTGACCCACCAGTTGAAGCGCTGGTAGCCGTACTGGATCGCGAAGTTGCCCAGCCCACCGCCGCCCACCGAGCCTGCCACCGCGGTCATGTCGACGATCGCAATGAACACGAACGTGTAGCCGAGGATCAGCGGTCCGAGAGCCTCGGGGAGCAGCACCCGGGTGATGATCCGAAAGGGGCTGGCGCCCTGGGCCTGTGCGGCTTCGACGACCCCGGGGTCGATCGAGACCAGATTCTGTTCGACGATGCGGGAGATTCCGAAGGTGGCGGCCAGGATCAATGCGAAGATGGCGGCCTTGGTGCCGATCGTGGTGCCGACCACCTTCAGTGTGAGGGGTCCGATGGCCACGATGAAGATGATGAACGGGATGGGCCGGACGAAGTTCACGATCACGTTGAGGATGTTGTACACCCATGTGTTCTGCAGGATTCCGCCGGCGCGCGTGGTGTAGAGCAATACCCCGAGGATCAGGCCGAAGAACCCGCCAACCACCAGCGTGGCCACCACCATTTGCAGTGTCTGCCAAACCGATTCCCAGAAGATCGGCCCGAGTGTGTTCCAGTCGATGTTCATCGGACGTCCTCCACTGCCGAGACCTCACGCAACTGTGCGATCGTCGATTCGATGGCGGCATCCGACCCGTTGAGCATGAGCGTGATGCTGCCGACGGACTTGCCGGCCAAGGCCGAGATGCCCCCGTAGACGAAGTCGAAGGAGAGGTCGGTGGTGCGGCTGGCCTCGGCGAGCACCGGACCGATCGCAGTGTCGTCGGTGACCGACACAGAGACCAGCCGTCCCGGATAGCGCGCCGACAGCAGCGCGGCATCGACTTCGGAGGGCTTGTCGTGCAACGAGTTCTCCACGATCCGCTTGGTGAGTTCCGCCTGGGGGTCGGAGAATATCTGATACACCTCGCCCTGCTCCACGAGCTTGCCCCGATCGAGCACGGCCACCCGGTTGGCGAGCTTGCGCACCACGTCCATCTCGTGGGTGATCACCACCACGGTGATGCCGAATTCCTCGTTGACGCGTTTGAGTAGCCGCAGCACGTCGTTGGTGGTCTGTGGGTCGAGCGCCGAGGTGGCCTCGTCGGCCAGCAGGATCTTGGGGTTGGCGGCCAGCGCGCGGGCTATCCCGACGCGCTGCTTCTGTCCGCCGGACAGTTGTCGTGGGTAGGCCCACGCCTTTTCCGCCAGTCCCACGAAATGGAGCAGTTCGGCGATGCGGTCTCGGTGGCGTTCCTTGGCCCATCCCGCCGACTCCAGCGCGAAGGCGATGTTGCCGTACACGGTGCGCGAGTTCATCAGGTTGAACTGCTGGAACACCATGCCGATCTCGGTGCGCAGCGAACGGATGGCCTTGCCGTTCAGCGTGGTGATGTCCGCACCGTCTATCCGCACACGCCCGGCCGACGGTCGTTCCAGCGCGTTGATGAGTCGAACCACGGTGCTCTTGCCGGCGCCGGACCCGCCGATGATGGCGAAGATGTCGCCCGCGTCGATGGTCAGGCTCACCCCGGAGACCGCGTCGAACGTCTCGGTGCGCGATCCCTCCACCGGATAGGTGACGGTGACGTCGTCGATGTCGATAATGGCGGTCATCTGAGCTCCTGGCGCCGGGGTTCGGGGGGTGAGGAGGCGTCACTTGTCACGGATCTGCTCCTCGAGCTTGGCGGTGATCGCCTCCAGCTGGTCGGCGGGCTTGTTGACGATCACTGCGGTCCCCTTCGAGGCGTCCACGACGGACTTGGTGACCTCGGGTGAGTGATACAGCTCGACGATCTCCTTGTAGGTGGGATTGTCCTTGTCAGCGGCACGGGAGACGAACGCGTTGATGTACGGCTCGGCGGCGGGACTGTCGGGGTCGTCCTTGTAGATCGCCGACTGCGGGTCGATGTTCGCGTCGTTCGCGAATCCGTTGTTGATGACAGCCCCGGCCACCGACGGCAGCGAGGTGACGGTCTGTTGGGCGCTCACCGGGACCACTCGTACCCGCGACTCGGGCAGGATGTCGGTGGGCGTCGAGATGATGCTGCCACCGCCCCGCAGGCTGATGAGTCCGGCCTGCTGCAGAACCAGCAGCGCGCGAGACTGATTGGTCGGGTCGTTGGGGATTGCGATCTGGGCTCCGGACGGAATCTGCTGAACAGACGAGTACTGCCGCGAGTACAGCGCCAGCGGCACCACCACCGTCGACCCGATGGGTGTCAGGTTCTGCGAGGACGAGACGTTGTAGTTCGCCAGGAAGACGAGGTGCTGAAACAGGTTGAGGTCGATCTGTCCCTGTGCCAGCGCAGGATTCGGCTGGGTGTACTCGGAGAAGTTGACCGTCTCGATAGTGATGCCCTTGTCCTTGGCGAGCCGTTTGAGGATCGGCCAGTAGTCGGCGCTGCCCTCGGTGGTGCCGATCGTCACCACTTTGTCGTTGTGTGAGGAGAGCAGGCCCGTGGAACTGAAGAGGGTGAATGCGAGACCCACCACCAGCAGGAGCGCCACCGCCGATCCGGCGATCACCAGGCTGCGGTCGCGCTTCGGCCTGGGCGGCAGCCAGTGCGGATCGGATGCGGCGGCGCCGTCCGCGGGCACCGATGGATCGGGCGTCGATGCACTCATGGACATTGATGATCCGCCAGCACTACATGGCGACGTGCCAGCCGCTTTGTCGGGTACCGCAAGTCCGCAGGCTGACGGTTAAATGCAACCCGATTGTAAGGGGAATGGTCGCGTCGGTTGCCCCGAACCGCTCAGTGAGCGCCCGCCGGGACCTGACTGGGCAGGACCGGCCGGCGTCGCAGGCCGAGTTCAAAACTTCTGGGCACCAGAGTCAATCGTTCGTCGATGCGCAATTCGTAGCCCGGGTCGGCGGCGATGTCGAAACGGTGCAGCAGGCCGGCGAGCACCAGGGTTGCCTCGTGCAGCGCGAACTGACGCCCGATGCAGGCGCGCGCCCCGGTGCCGAAGGGTTTGTAGCTGTGTGCCGGGCGCTTCTTCACGTTCTCCGGCAGAAACCGGTCGGGATCGAAGACGTCGGGGTTGTCCCAGACCGACGGGTCTGTGTGCACCTGGCCGAGAACCACCACCGCCCAGTCCGACGGCCGCATCGGGTATTTCCCGGCCAGGGTGGTGGTCTCGCGCGGGCTGCGCGCGAAGGCGGGCACCGTCGGCCAGATCCGTAGCGCCTCGTCGAGACACCGCCGTATGTAGCGGAACTTGGGGACCTGCTCGAACGTGGGCATCGCGTCGGGGTCGTCGCCGAGGATCTCGGCAACCTCCCGCTGGGCGGCAGCCAGGCATTCGGGATTCTGCGACAGGTAGTAGAGAGTGAAAGACAGCGCCCCCGAGGTGGTTTCGTGTCCTGCCACCAGGAAGGTGAGGATCTGGTAGCGGATGTTGAGCGGGGAGAGTCGTTCACCGGTGTCCGGATGTGTCACGTTGAGCATGATGCCGAGCAGATCGTGTTGGTCGGTGTCGTCCTTGCGTTCGGCGATCAGGTCGTCGAGCAGTGTGTCGACGTAGGCCTGCGGTTCGCTGTTTCGGCGGTCGAGATACCGGGCGAGCAGGCGACCGCCGGGTGCGGTCCGCAAACCGCCCTTGCGACGCCCCGTCTCAAGGGCCCGGATCATCGCCCCGACGAACGGATGTCGTTCGGCGCTCGAGAACGATCCGAAATCGTGGCTGAACGCGGTGCGGCTGAGGGTCTCCATCGTCAGTTTGGTCATGTCGCCGGTGACCTCCACGCGCCTGGTGCCCGACGCGTCGACCGGACGGCGGGTCCAGTAGTCGAACAGTTCGGTTGCGGTGCGCACCATGATCGGGTGATACGAGCGCATCGCCGACTTGGTGAACGCGGGCATCAGCAGGTCATGTGCGAGTTGCCAATTCGGCTCGTCGTTGTACGCGGTGAACAGGCCGTCGCCGGCGTAATCTCGCAGCGCGACGATGGCCGGCGGCAGCGCCTTGCAGAACCGGGTCTCGTCGCACAGCTCCGCGGCGATATCGGCCGACGAGACGAACACGAACTTCTGCCGGAAGATCTGCATCTCGTAGATGGGACCGAGTTGTGCACCGAACTCGAGCACGCTCAGCAGGGGGCTGCGCGGGTCCGCGACACCGAAGTCGCCGACGAATCGCCGGCGGCGACCCGCATGCGGGAACTGCTGACCCGACCAGTCATTGAGGATGTGGCGTCGCACCATCACCCGACGATGCCCTCAGGAACTCGGATGTGTCAAAGGTTTCGAACGGATTCTCATCGACCCGTGAAGATCGGGGTCTGCTTGTCGGCGAACGCCCGCGGCCCCACCTTGGCGTCGGCGCTGGCGAAGACCTTGGCGCCGAGATCGGCGTCGATCTTGAACGCGTCCTCCTCGTGCATGCCCTCGGTGTCGCGGATGGTCCGCAGGATGGCCTGCACCGCGAGGGGTCCGTTGGCGGCGATGCGTTCGGCGATCTCGAGGGCCTTGTCGAGTGCGGCGCCGTCGGGCACCACGTAGCCGATCAGTCCGTACTCCTTGGCCTCGGCGGCGGAGATGTGACGGCCGGTGAGCAGGATGTCGGCGGCGACGGTGTAGGGGATCTGCCGTACCAGCCGCACCGCGCTGCCGCCGAGCGGGAACAGTCCCCAGCGGGCCTCGGAGACGCCGAACTTTGCACTCGCCCCGGCCACCCGGATGTCGGTGCCCTGCAGGATCTCGGTGCCACCGGCGATCGCGGGTCCTTCGACGGCGGCGATCAGCGGTTTGGACAATCGTCTGCCCTTGAGCAGTGCGGGCAGTCGGGTGAGATCCCAGCCGCCCTCGGCGAACTTGTCACCCGGCGCCTTCTGGTTCATCGACTTGAGGTCGGCGCCCGCGCAGAAGTAGCCGCCGGCGCCGGTCAGGATGGCGACGCGGATGTCGGGGTCGGCGTCGACCCGATCCCATGCCTGCTCCATGATGGCCATCATCTCGGTGGAGAGCGCGTTGCGTGCCTCGGGCCGGTTCATCGTCACGATCAGCACGTGACCGCGTTTTTCCACCAGGCAGTCGGGCATCGGTACTCCTTGTGATCGATCCCACTTTTGCGTCTTGCCGAAAACGGTAACACGTTCTAATTTTGTGGGCATGGCCATGCACATCGCCGATCTCATCGAGCACGCCGTCGACCTCGTGCCCGAGCGGGTGGCGCTCGAATCCGACAACCAGGTGCTCACCTACGCGGAGGTGGAATCACAGGCCAACGCGCTGGCGCACACCCTGCGTCAGCTGGGCGTCGAACCCGGCGACGCGGTGGGCCTGTACAGCCGAAACACCATCGAATGCGTCATCGCGATGATCGCCGTCTTCAAGGCGCGCGCGGTGATGGTCAACGTCAACTACCGCTACGTGCTCGCCGAACTCGAGCACATCGTCGGCGACTCGGGCATGAAGGTACTCATCTACGAACGCCAGTACGGTGAGAACGCGGTGAACGTGTTCTCGAATGCGCCGGCGCTCGAGCACCTCATCATGCTCGACGACGACAGCGGCGTGCCCGTCCCGGAGGGCGCGCTCACCTACGACGAGGCGATCGCGCGGGGGTCGGCCGAACGTGACTTCGAGGAGCGGTCCAACGACGACCTCTACATGCTCTACACCGGAGGCACCACCGGTGCGCCCAAGGGCGTCGTGTGGCGGCAGGAGGACATCTGGCGGGTGCTCGGCGGCGGCATCGACTTCTACACCGGCGACCCGATCGACGACGAATGGAAGCTGGCCCGCGACGGTGCGCAGCACCCCCAGCTGGTGCGCTATCCCATCCCGCCGTTCATCCACGGCGGCTCCCAGTGGGCGGTGTTCCAGGCCTTGTTCGCCGGCGGAAAGGCGATCATCTACCCCGACTTCGGGGGGCGCCTCGCCTGGGAGATCGTCGAGCGACACAAGGTCAACGTCGTGATGATCACCGGCGACGCGATGGCCCGGCCGATGGCCGACGCGCTCGCGGAGAGTCTGGCCGGTGACCGTCCTTACGACACGTCGTCGATGATCACGGTGGCATCGTCGGCGGCGCTGTTCTCCGCGACCATCAAGGACCGGCTGCTCGACATGCTGCCGAATCTGATCGTGGTGGACGCGATCGGTTCGTCGGAAACAGGTTTCGCCGGAATGGATTTCGCGAAGAAGGGCCAGTCGCACGCCGGGGCACCCCGCGTGGTGGCCGACAAGGAGGCGGTGGTGCTGCGTGCCGACGGCACCCGCACGCAACCGGGCGGCGGCGAGGTGGGTGTGCTCGCGAGGTCGGGGCATATCCCGCTGCGGTATCACAACGACCCGGAGAAGACCGAACGCACCTTCAAGGTGTACGACGGTGTGCGCTATGCGATTCCGGGCGATCAGGCGGTGCTCGAGAGTGATGGCACCATCACCATGCTGGGACGTGGCTCGCAGTCGATCAACACCGGCGGGGAAAAGGTGTATCCCGAGGAGGTGGAGGCGGCGCTCAAGGCACATCCCGATGTGTTCGACGTGCTCGTCTTGGGAGTGCCCGATGAACGGTACGGTCAACGCGTGGCAGCGGTGGTGGCCACCCGCAATGATCGACGACCCACGGTGATCGACCTCAACAGCGTTGTGCGCGAGCACATTGCCGGATACAAGTGCCCGCGCAGCGTGTGGTTCGTGGATGAGGTGAAACGGTCACCGGCCGGCAAGCCGAACTATCGGTGGGGTACGCAGATCACCGAGTCCCGGCCGGCCGACGACTCGGTGCAGGTTCTCTCGGGAAGGGCGTGATCGGATGAGCGACAACATCGTCACCACGGCGCTGAGCGAACGGTTCGGCATCGACTATCCGATCTTCGGGTTCACGCCGAGCCAGGACGTGGCCGCCGCGTTGAGCCGGGCGGGCGGATTCGGCGTCCTGGGCTGCGTGCGCTTCAACGATCCGGCCGAGCTCGACGAGGTGCTCGAGTGGATGCACGAGCACACCGACGGCAGGCCGTTCGGGGTGGACGTCGTGATGCCGGCGAAGATCCCCACCGAGGGCAGCAAACTCGACCTCGAGTCGATGATCCCGCCGGAGCACCGCGCCTTCGTCGAACGCACTCTCGACGATCTCGGGGTGCCACCCCTGCCCGACGGGGAGCGCCTCGACGCCGGGGTGCTGGGATGGTTGCACTCGGTGGCACGCTCGCACGTCGACGTGGCGATGGAGCATGCGCGGAAGTACGGTCAGATCAAGCTCATCGCGAACGCCCTGGGGTCACCGCCGCCTGATGTGATCGCCGTGGCGCACGAGAACGGTGTGCAGGTGGCCGCGCTCGCCGGGGCGAAAGAGCATGCGCTGCATCATGTCGACGCCGGGGTCGACATCGTGATCGCGCAGGGATACGAGGGTGGTGGCCACACCGGTGAGGTGACCTCGATGGTGCTGTGGCCCGAACTGGTGGACGCGGTGGGGGATCGCGCGCCGGTGCTCGCCGCGGGCGGTGTCGGCAGCGGCAGGCAGATGGCGGCGGCGATCGCGCTCGGGGCCCAAGGCGTGTGGATGGGCACCTACTGGCTCACCGCGGCCGAGTACAAGCTGGGTGCGGTGGGTGATGGGCCGTCGACCGTGCAGAAGGCGCTGCTGGCGGCGTCGTCGCGAGACACCGTGCGACGTCGGATCTACTCGGGAAAGCCTGCGCGCCTGTTGAAGACGAAGTGGACCGATGCCTGGGACGCCGCGAACGCACCCGATCCGCTGCCCATGCCGCTGCAGAATCTCCTCGTCGCCGAGGCTCATTCGCGCATCTCGCACGCCGACGATCCCGATGTGGTCGCGATGCCCGCCGGGCAGATCGTCGGCCGGTGCAATGCCATCACCCCCGTCGCCGAACTCGTCGCCGATCTGGTGAGTGAGTACGAGGAATCGGTTGCGCGGCTGGGCAAGACGCTGGAGTAGCCGTTACCGTCGAGCGTGCCCGGATTCGCGTTGAGCGTGCCCGGTCTCGCGTTGAGCGTGCCCGGTCTCGTGTTGAGCGTGCCCGTCGGTGGTTTCGACAAGCTCAACCAGCGGATGTGGCTCAACCAGCGAAACTGGACACGCTCGACCAGCGGATGGGCACGCTCGACCGGCGGATGTGGGCGGGGGCGGGTGGATTCGACAAGCTCAACCAGCGAAACTGGGCACGCTCGACGGGGGCCGTCACGCAGGCTCGGTGGCCAGGGCATCTCCGATCCGGCGCAGCGCGGTGCTCGCCGAACCCAGGGTGAATTCGTTCTGCTTGGCGCGCAAGAAGAATCGGTGCGCGGGATGACTGGTGTCGAGGCCGACGCCGCCGTGCACATGCACGGTCGTATGCGCGACGCGGTGCCCTGCTTCGGCGGCCCAGAACTTGGCGGTGGCGATCGCGGTGCGCAGTTCGATGTCGGTCACCGCGGAGTCGGTGTGCGCCCCGGCCAGCAGCCATGCCGCCTGGGTGGTGGTCAGGGACAATCCCTGAGCGTCGATGTATCCGTCTGCCAGGCGTTGCGCGACCGCCTGAAAGGAGCCGATCGCCCGACCGAACTGTTCGCGCTCGCGCGCGTACTCGGCGGTGAGTTCGAGTGCGCGCGAGACGATTCCGGATTGCTCGGCACAGATTGCCAGGGTGAATCGATTCACGACGTCGTGTACCGCTGCCGCACCGCCGTCCAGGATGTCATCGCCGCCGATGCCGACATCGGCGAAATCGACCTGGGCGGTGGGGATGAGTCCGGTCGATGTGGTGGGCGTGACCGTCACGCCGTCCGCATCCGTGCGGACGACCACCACGACGGGGCCGTCGGCGCCGATCGCGTTGACGAGAAGAAGGTCGGCGGCCGGTGCGTAGGGGACATTCACCTTGGTCCCGGTGAGGACACCGTTGTCCGCGGTGGCCGCCGGCGAGGCGGGGTCGACGCCGAGGTCCTCCTCGAATGCGACGGTGACGATCAGCTCACCGCCGGCGCCGGGTCCGACGACCGTCTCGCGTAACGCGGTGCTGCCACGTGCGGCGATCAGCGGCATGGCGGTGAACGCGTGCGCCGCAAAAGGGACACGGGCCAAAGCGCGGCCCAATTGCTCGGCGACAACCATGTTCTCGACCGCGGTGAGATCGCCGCCGCGATCACCCGCGACGGCCGACGGCACCTCCAGGCCGAGAAGGCCCGCGGCGCCGAGTTCACGCCAGAGTTCGTGGTCGAGGGGCGCCCTGGTGACTTCGAGTTCGGCGACGCGCTCGGGCGAACTGATCTTGCCGACGATGTCGTGCGCCAGGCCGCGCACATCCTCGCCGGATTCGGGGAGAGTGAAATCCATTGTGTGGCTTCCTTCGAGGGTGAGGGATCTCGATCAGCGGCGCTGGTGGGGCAGCCCGAGGGCGAGCATCCCGATGATGTCGCGCTGGATCTCGTTGGTGCCGCCGCCGAACGTGAGGATCAGCGACGTGCGCTGATAGCGCTCGAGTCGGCCGGCCAGATGTGCGCCGACGCTGCCCTGCCGCAGTGTGGCGGCCGGGCCGAGGATCTCCATCAACAGCCGGTAGGCCTCGGTGGCGAATTCGGTGCCGAACACCTTGGTCGCCGACGCGTCGGCAGGGCTCGGCGACCCTCCGGATGAGGAGACCGAGGCGATCTTCCAGTTGATCAGTTTGAGGTACTCGACCTTCGCGTGGACGCGCGCGAGATTCGTCCGCACCCACGGGCTGTCGATGACGCGCTGCCCGTCGCCGGTCTTGGACTGCTGCGCCCACGCCACGGTCTCGCGCAGGGCGGTCTGAATCGGCGCCGCACTGCACAGCGCGACGCGCTCGTGGTTGAGCTGATTGGTCACCAGCGGCCAGCCGCCGCCCTCGTCGCCCACCAGCGCCGTGGTCGGCACCCGCACATCGGAGTAGTAGGTGGCGCTGGTGTCCACTCCCGACATCGTGTGCACCGGGGTGTAACTGAAGCCGGAACTGTCGGTGGGCACGATCAGCATGGATATCCCGCGATGCTTCTTGCCGCCGGGTTCACCGGTGGCCGGGTCGGTGCGACACGCCAGCCAGATGTAGTCGGCGTACTGCACCAGCGAGGTCCACATCTTCTGCCCGTTGACGACGTACTCGTCGCCGTCGCGCACGGCGGTGGTGCGCAGCGCGGCCAGGTCGGTCCCCGCGCCGGGCTCGGAGTACCCGATCGAGAAGTGCAGTTCGCCGGCGGCGATCCGCGGCAGGAAGAACGACTTCTGCTCCGGCGTCCCGTAATGCATGATCGTGGGCGCCACCGAGTTGATGGTCAGGAAGGGGACCGGCGCGCCGGCGATCGCGGCCTCGTCGGTGAAGATGAGCTGATCCATCATCGACCGGTTCTGGCCCCCGTATTCGGTGGGCCAGCCCAACGCCAGCCAGCCGTCGCGCCCCATCTGGGCCACCACGTCGCGGTAGGCGTCGCCCTCGCCCAGCTCACCGTCACCGCCGACGAGCGCGGCGCGGCGCTCCTCGGTCATCAGCCCGGCGAAATACGACCGGAGTTCCCGCCGCAACTGCGACTGTTCATCCGTGTATGCGATGCGCATGGGAACCCCGTCCGTCGTCGTGGGCACTCGCCAAGTTCTGAAACACGTTCTAACCTGTATCCACTCGGCCCGTCAACCATCGAGGCCGACAGCGAGGAGTGCTCCCAATGCGAATCAAGGCAGATTTCGACCTGTGCGAGTCCAACGCCGTGTGCGTGGGCCTGGCGCCGGACTTCTTCGACCTCGATGACGACGACTACCTGGTGATTCTCTCCGACGAGGTACCCGCCGACCGGGTGGAGGAGGTGCGGGCCGCAGTGGCCGGGTGCCCCAAGTCGGCGCTGTCGCTCGAGTGAGATCGATCGATCGAAAACCCACCTCCTCGTCCCGCCGCGCGGCTAACGTGTTAGAACAAGTTCTAGTTTCGTCGAGAGGGGTGTGGGGATGGTCGAGTCGCTCAGTGACCGGGTAGCGGTGGTGACCGGGGCGGGCGCCGGCCTCGGCCGGGCAGAAGCCATCGGACTGGCCACGGCCGGCGCGACCGTCATCGTCAACGACCTACCCGCAGCGCTCGCCGACAGCGACGTGACCGACGCCATCGCCGCGGCGGGTGGTACGGCCGTGCAGGTACCCGGTGACATCTCCGACTCGGCCACCGCCACCGAGATCATGCGGACCGCTACTGAGGACCTCGGACGACTCGACATCGTGGTGAGCAACGCCGGAGTGGTCCGCGACAAGATGCTCTTCAACCTCACCGACGACGACTGGGACCTGGTGATCCGGGTACACCTGCGCGGCCACTTCCTGCTCAACCGCAACGCCGCCGTGCACTGGCGGTCGGAGTCGAAGAAGGCGGGCGCCCCGGTCTACGGCCGGCTGATCAACACCTCGTCGGAGGCCGGTCTGTTCGGGCCGCCCGCGCAGGCGAACTACGGTGCCGCCAAGGCGGGTATCACCGCACTCACGTTGTCGGCGTCACGCGCACTGAAGTCCTACGGGGTGCGCGCCAACGCGATCTGTCCGCGCGCACGGACCGCGATGACCGCCGACGTCTTCGGCGCCGCACCCGACGACGGCGTCGATCCGCTGGCACCCGACCACGTCGTGCGTCTCGTCACATTTCTCGCATCCGAGGACGCCGATGCCATCACCGGTCAGGTGTTCGTGGTGCACGGTCGGCAGGTCACCCTGATGGCCGCACCCACCGTCGACAAGGTCTTTCGCGCCGACGGCGACGCGTGGGACGACGACGATCTGGCGAAGACCCTCGTGGCGTACTTCGCCGATCGTGATCCCGACCGGACATTCTCGGCGACGGGGCTGGTCAACTGACCCACTGGACATTCTGTGGCGTGCTAGTTTCGCGAGTGTCCGAAGGGTGAGGAGTGCTGGTTTGGTTGGCTGGCTTGCTGGCCCCATGGAGGGCGTGGGTGATTTCGTCGCACTTGGCGTCGATTCCTCGCGAGAACTCTTCCGCCGGCCGTTCCAGTGGCGCGAAACCGTAGAGCAGTCATGGGCCATCGCCCGGGTGTCGATGATGCCGACACTGCTCGTCGCCATCCCGTTCACCGTCCTGGTCAGTTTCACGCTCAACATCCTGCTGCGTGAGATCGGCGCGCAGGACCTCTCGGGCGCCGGGGCCGCATTGGGCACCATCACACAGATCGGCCCGATCGTCACCGTGCTGATCGTGGCAGGTGCCGGCGCCACCGCCATTTGCGCCGACCTGGGCGCCCGCACCATCCGCGAGGAGATCGACGCGATGAAGGTGCTCGGCATCGACCCCGTGCATCGGCTCGTCGTACCGCGGATCATCGCGTCGACCGGCGTCGCGGTGCTGCTCAACAGCCTTGTGTGCACCATCGGCATCGGCGGCGGGTTCATGTTTTCTGTCTATCTCCAGGATGTGAATCCCGGCGCATTCATCGCTAGTCTTACGCTCCTCACCGGCTTCAGCGAGCTGATGATCTCGATGGTGAAAGCGGCCCTGTTCGGGCTCTTCGCCGGGATGGTGGGGTGCTACCAGGGACTGAACGTGAAGGGCGGTGCGAAGGGTGTCGGTGACGCGGTCAACGAAACCGTCGTCTACTCCTTCATGGCCCTTTTCGTCGTCAACGTGGTGGTCACCGCCGTCGGTATCAAGGCGACGGCGGGCTGAGCGATGGTCCTTCCGTTCACCACCCGATTACAGACGGCCCGCGTCGCGGTGAAACGCGCGGGCGAGGACTGGAATCAAATCGGTGACCAAGCACTGTTTTATTGGGACAGCATTATCGCCATCCCGCGCGCCCTGAGGCAGTACAAGAAGGAGACGCTGCGGCTGATCGCGGAGATCTCGATGGGGTCCGGTGCGCTCGCCATGATCGGCGGAACGGTGGTGGTGGTGGGGTTCCTCACGCTGTTCACCGGCGGCACCATCGCGGTGCAGGGCTACAGCTCGCTGGCCAACATCGGTGTGGAGGCGCTCACCGGGTTCTTCTCCGCCTTCATCAACGTCCGCATCGCGGTGCCGGTGATCGCGGGTATCGCGCTCGCGGCCACGATCGGGGCGGGTGCCACCGCGCAACTCGGCGCCATGCGCGTCAGCGAGGAGATCGACGCGCTCGAGACGATGGCGATCTCGTCGATCCCGTTTCTGGTGAGTACCCGCATCGTGGCGGGGATGATCGCGATCATCCCGCTCTACTCCCTGGCGTCGCTGGCCGCGTTCCTCGCGAGCCGCTTCGCCACGGTGTTCCTGTACGGACAGTCCTCCGGCGTCTACGACCACTACTTCGACACCTTCCTGATCCCGTCGGACATCCTGTGGTCATTTGTGCAGGCCATCTGCATGGCGATCGCGGTGATGCTCATCCACACCTACTACGGCTACAACGCCGGCGGCGGTCCGGTGGGGGTGGGCGTCGCCGTGGGCAACGCGGTCCGCGCCTCACTGGTCGTCGTCGTCGCGATCACCCTGCTCACCTCGCTGGCCATCTACGGGGCCGACGGCAAATTCAACCTGGCGGGCTGACGATGGTGCGACGTGCCGAACGCAGCCCTCGGGTCCGCAAGACCGCCGCGGTCATCATGGTCGGCGCCATCGTCGCGGTGATCGTCGGCGCAGCCGCGCAGTTCCTCGGCTGGTTCGCCGACACCCAGCACGTCACGCTGATCTCCCCGCACGCCGGCCTGGTGATGAGTCCCGACGCCAAGGTGACACTACGTGGCGTGCCGGTGGGACGGGTGGGGTCGATCACGCAGCGTGACGGACACGCGGTGCTCGCACTCGACATCGACACCGCCCAGATCGCCCACATCCCCGGCAACGTGACCGCCGACATCAAGTCCAACACCGTCTTCGGCGCCAAGGCGGTGACTCTTGTGGTGCCCGAATCCGGGCCGCAGGGCCGGTTGCGTGGCGGCGACGTGATCGAGGCCGACCACGTGGTGGTGGAGCTCAACACCGTGTACCAGCAGCTGGTCAACGTGCTCGCCGACCTGCAGCCCGACAAGCTCAACGCCGTGATGGGCGCGGTCAACACGGCCCTGTCGGGACACGGCGCCCACATCGGTGCGGCGCTCGATCAGCTGTCGGATCTGCTGGCGACGACCAATCCGCACCTGCCCGCCCTCGACGAGACGCTGCGGCAGACCGCCGGCGCCACCGACGTGTACGCCGACGCCATGCCGGATCTGATGCGCACGGTGGACAACGCCACGTTCGTCGGTGACACCCTGGTGGCCAACTCACGCAACCTCGACGCGTTGCTCATCAACGCGACGGGGATGGCCGACACGATCGACGGGGTGCTGGCCCCGAGCAAGGCGACGCTGATCGCCGAGTTGCAGGATCTCAACCCGGTGTCGCAGCTGCTCGGTGCGCAGGCCCCCGGGATCAAGTGTTTCCTCACCGCGTCGGCCAGTGCGGCCGAGCTCGCCCAGCCGCTGCTCGGCGGCAAGAACGACAACCTCCTGCTGTATGCGGGCCTGCAGCCGGGCACCGACCCGTACACCTATCCGGAGAGCCTGCCGCTGGTGGCCGCCGCGGGACCCCCGACGTGTGCGGGCGCACTGGGCAACCCGACGACCAAGGAGCACACCGGCTTCTACGTGACCGATAACGCGCCGGTGCCCTACCAGCCTCGCACCACCCCAAAGCTCAACGGCCAGAAGCTCTTCCAGTTGTTGTTCGGGGAGCCGCCGCGTGGATAACCGTTCGCGCGCGTTCCGCGCCACCGCGATCAAGCTGGCCGCGTTCGCGGTGGTGATGATCCTCGTGTTCGTCGGACTCGTGGTGGTGTTCAGCAACTACCGGCCCGGTTCGTCCGACGACTACACCGCCGTGTTCACCAGCGCGTCGGAGATGAAATCGGGCTCCAAGGTGAAGATCGCGGGCGTCGAGGTGGGCACCGTCGACAAGGTGGCGCTCAACCGCGACAACGACGCCGTGGTGTCGTTCAGCGTCGACGAGAAATACCGGCTCCCCGCGTCGGTGCGCGCCCTGATCCGTTACGAGAACCTCACCGGCGACCGCTACCTCGAACTCGCGCAGGGCACCGGCGACCCCAGCGACGTACTGTCCGCGGGAGCCACCATCCCCATCGGCCAGACCGAACCCGCCCTCGACCTCGACAAGCTGCTCGGCGGATTCAAACCCTTGTTCCGCACCCTCGACGCCGACGAGGTGAACACGCTGTCGGCCTCGCTGATCGAGGTGTTCCAGGGCCGCGCACAGCGCGAGGCGCTGACCGACCTGCTCACCGAGACGGCGTCGTTCACCGGCGCGCTCGCCGACAAGGACCGCCTGATCGGCGAGGTGATCGACAACCTCAACGAGGCGCTCGGCACCCTCGACGGCGACAAGCACGGCCTCGACGTGAGCATCGACCAGCTCCAGCAGCTGATCACCGGACTCTCCGCCCAGCGCGGCGCCATCGGCAACTCGCTGACCCAGACCGCGCAGGCCACCACCGGTCTGGCCGACCTGCTCGGCGCCACCCGACCCGATCTGCAACAGATGATCACCAACACCGGATCGACGTCGGCCGAACTACTCAAGGCCGAGCCCTACCTGCGGTCACTGCTCGACCGGCTGCCCTCCGACTACAAGAAGCTGTCGAACCTCGGCAGCTACGGCGCGTGGCTGCAGATCTTCTTCTGCCGCATCCGGTTGCTGCTGTCGGGGCCCGACGGCAAGCAGTACTTCTTCACCGCGATCAACGTCATGGGCGACACCACCAAAGCGGGCGGGCGGTGCGCGGCCACATGAGCAGCAGGATGCGGATCGGTGTGATCGGGGTGGTGGTCACCGCGCTTGTGGTGATCGTGGCGATGCAGATGGACCGCCTGCCCTACCTGTCGCCGATCAGTACCTACACCGCCTATTTCGACGACGCCGGCGGCCTCGTCAGTGGCGACATCGTGACGGTGTCGGGGGTCAAGGTGGGCACCGTCACCAAGATCGCGCTGGCACCGACGCCGCAGGGCACCAAGGCCGCGGTGACGTGGACGATGGACGACACCGTGATCATGGGCACCGACACGCAGGCGGCCGTCAAGACCGAAACGGTGCTCGGCCGACGGAATCTGACGGTGGTGCCGCACGGCGGCGGCCGCATCAGGCCCGGGGGAGAGATCCCCAACCGCAACACCATCGCGCCGTACTCGCTGAGCGACGCGCTCGACGTCTCCACCAACACGCTCTCGCGCACCGACACCGACCAACTCAACAAGGCGCTCGACACCTTGTCGTTCACGTTCTCCGAGACACCCGACGGGGTGCGCGGCGCCGTCGACGGGGTGTCGAGACTGTCGAAGGCCATCGCCGACCGCGACAACACCCTGCGTGAGCTGCTCGCGAAGGCGAGCGGTGTCACCCGCATCGTCGGTGACCGCAGCAAACAGATCAACCAGATGCTCGTCGACGCCAACGCGTTGCTCGGCGAACTCGACTTCCGGCGGGCCGCCATCGCACAGCTACTCACCGGCACCCGGGACGTGGCCGCGCAGATCTCCGGATTCATCGCCGACAACAACGCACAACTCACCCCGGTGCTCGACAAACTCAACGCCGTCACGCGGATCCTCAACGACAACGAGGCGAACCTGAAGGAGACCATCGACCGGCTAGGCCCGTACGCGAACGCGCTCGGCGAGGCGGTGGCGTCGGGACCACGCTTCGAATCCCTGGTGGGCATCCCGACGTTCGGTGATTACACCGCGACGTTCATGAAGATCCTGCAGCAGAAGTACCCCGAGGTGGCCAAGGCGTTCTCCTACAGCGGTTTCCCGCTGCTGCCCCAGGCGTGGAGCGTCGCCCCGCCCACCCCGCAGTACCCGCCGGGCCAACCGGCCCCGTCGCCCACGTACCCGACGCCCCCGCCGGCCACCTCACCCCGGGGAGGTGGCTGACATGGCGATGCGACCGTCGGTGAGTCTGAGCCGGAAATCGTGGACGATCGCCGCGCTGGTGGTGGCGCTCGCGGTGGCCGCGGTGCTCGGCTACGCCGCCTACGGCCGGGCCACCACCAAGACGTTCACCGCCTACTTCGCGTCGGTCAACGGGCTCTACCAGGGCGATCCGGTCCGGGTGATCGGCGTCGACGTCGGCCGGGTGGCCGCCATCACCCCGCGCGCCAGCGATGTGAAGGTCACCCTCGAGGTCGACAAATCCACGCCGATCCCCGCCGACGCGCGCGCGGTGATCGTCGCCCAGAGCCTCGTGTCGGGCCGGTTCATCCAGCTTTCCCCGGTGTACGCCGGCGGAGCGCAACTCGGTGACGGGGCCGCAATCCCGATGGAACGCACCGCCGTCCCGATGGAGTGGGACGACGTGAAGCGCCAGCTCGGCGAACTCACTAAGGCGGTGGGCCCCGACGGCGCCGACAAGGGGTCGGCGGCGCGGGCCATCGACGTCGCCGACGCGAACCTCGAGGGCAACGGCCCGGGCATCAACAGCTCGATCACCGAGATGTCCGATGTGCTGACCACCTTGTCATCGGGGCGCGACGACCTCTTCGCCACCATCCGCAACCTGCAGAAACTCACCGACGCGCTCTCCACGAGCCACGAGGAACTCGTCCAGTTCAACGGGCGGATGGCGTCGGTGAACGATGTCCTCGCCGACAACACCACCGCCCTCGACGGGGCGATGCACAACCTCGACTCGGCGATGACCGACGTCCAGACCTTCATCGCCCAGAACAAGCAGGCGCTGACCTCCTCGGTCGCCGGCCTGGCCACCACCACCCGCATCCTCGCCGAGAAGGACGAAAAGCTGCGGGGGCTGCTGCACTCGGCGCCCAACCAGCTGGCCAACTTCTACAACATCTACAACCCCCTGACCGGTGCACTGTCGGGGGTGTTCGGCCTCGGCATGGGCAACAACCTCATCGCCCTGCTGTGCGGCACCATGGAGGCCAACAACCGCCCGGGTCAGAGTGAAGCCGACGTCGCCAAATGCGTCGACGTCCTCGCGCCCCTGCTGTCGAACATCGCGGTGGCCTATCCGCCGTTCCTCTCCGATCCCGTCGTCGGCATCAGCGCGCTGCCCAGCCAGATCACCTACCAGAACGCGGACGTGAAGGCGCGCGCGCAGCAGGGCATCCGCGACCAGGACGCGCAGACCCGCCGCGGCAACGGGCCGTTGGGCGCGCTGCTCGTGCCGTGGGGAGGTGAAGGCTGATGCGGTCCGGTGGCACACGGCGCGCCGACCGCGTCCGGTTGGGCCTGACGCTGGTCGCGGTGACCCTGATCGCGTCGGCGTGTGGCTTCTCCGGGGCGTCGAGTCTGCCGGTGCCCGGCGCCCAGGGCACCGACAACGGCAGCTACCAGATCAGCGCGGTGATCCCGACCGCCTCCGGGCTCACCAACAACGCGCCCGTCATGATCGACGACGTCACCGTCGGCAGCGTCGGGCGCGTCACCGTCGGCCCCGACTGGCACGCGAACGTACCCATCCGGCTCAACCCGGGCGTCAAGGTGCCCGTCGGGTCGTACGTGATGGTCGGGATGACCAGCGTGCTCGGGTCCACGCATCTGTCGATCGTGCCGCCACCGCGCCCCCGCCAGGGGTATCTGCGCCCCGGCGACCAGATCCCGTTGCCGAACTGTCCGGAACAGGACAACATTCCGCCACCCGCCGGCGCGGCCCCGGTCGCCGACATCAACTCCGCACAGCAGGTTCCCCAGTGCGCCTTCCCGACCACCGAACAGGTACTCAGTGCGCTGTCGGTGGTGCTCAACGGCGGTGGATTATCGCAGCTGGGCGACGTCACCCACGAACTGAGCGAAATCCTCGGCGGCAACGCGAAGTCGATCCGCGCGCTGATACCCCGGCTCAACACGCTGGTCACCAACCTCAACGGCCAGACCGACAACATCATCGCGGCCATGGACGGTCTCAACCGCCTCACCGGCACCCTCAACGAGCAGGCCCCCACCGTGGAGAAGGCGCTCGCCGACGGCCCGCAGATCCTCGGCCTGCTCAACGACGAACGGGAGAAGTTCGTCGCCACCCTGGTGTCACTGGGCAAATTGTCGGCGACCACCAACGACGTCCTCGACGCCAACAGAGAGGACATCAAGACCATCGTCGCCAACCTCAACCCCGCGCTCGGCGGGCTGGCGGCGGCAGGCCCGGCGCTGCCGTCCTCGCTCCGGATCCTGCTGACCTTCCCGTTCCTGGAGGACACCATCCCGGACATCGTCAAGGGCGACTACGTGAACTCCGACCTGGTGCTCGACCTGACGGTGAACAAACTCAAGAGCTCGATCCTGATGACCAGCGGACTGGTCAGCCCCGAGGCCGTGGCCGGGGCACCGGCGGGGGCGGCCAAACGTGGTCTCGACCCGTTCACGTCGCCCCTGGTTCCCGGCGGCGCGCAAACCCCGCCTGCGCAGGCCGGTGGCCGATGAAGATCACCCGTTTCGTGCGCATGCAGTTGACGATCTTCACCATCGTCACCGTGATCGCGGTGGTGGCGATGGCCGTGTACTACGTGCGGGTGCCCGCGATGGTCGGCGTGGGCCGCTACCAGGTGCAGCTGCTGCTGCCGAGCACCGGCGGCCTCTATAAGAACGCGAACGTCAGCTTCCGCGGCGTCAACGTGGGGAAGGTCAGCGAGGTGCGACTGACGCCCGACGGTGTCGCGGCGACACTGTCGATCCGCAGCGGCACCGAGATCCCCGCGTCGTCGCAGGCCTCGGTGCGCAGCCAGTCGGCCGTGGGTGAACAGTTCGTCGAGTTCACGCCGCCCCCGGGCGCCAACGGCGACGGCGGCCACCTCCACGACGGATCGGTGGTGCACAGCACCGACATCCCGGTGGAGATCTCGTCGGTCCTCGACCAGGCCAACGCGTTGCTCGCCAAGGTGGGTGACACGAAGCTGCGCAACGTGATGGACGAGGCGTTCGGGGCGTTCAACGGCACCGGTGAGGACCTGCGCAGGCTCCTCGATTCGATGACGCTGCTCGTCGACGACGCCACCAAGAACGTCGACGTCACCATCGACCTGGTGGAACAGGCCGGGCCGCTGCTGGCCACGCAGACCGCCACCGCCGGAGCGATCCGTGCCTGGACGTCGGACGTGATGAAGGTGACCGACCAGTTGCGCGCGAACAACCCGGAGATCACCGACATCCTCACCAAGGGGCCGACGACGGCGGCGGTGTCGCAGCAGTTGTTCGCCGCGATGGATCAGACCCTGCCGATGCTGATCAGCAACCTCGGGGTGGCGTCGAAGACGCTGGCGGTTTATCTGCCCAATCTGCAGCAGGTGCTGGTGATCTACCCGCGGCTGATGAGTGCGCTGCTCACCGCCGTGAACTCGGGGTCGCCCGAGTACGGTCCCAGCGTCCTGTTCTCGCTGGGTCTGCAGGATCCGCCGCCGTGCACGGTGGGCTTCCTGCCACCATCACAGTGGCGGTCCCCGGCGATCCAGACAGCCCGCGATCTGCCGCCGGGACTGCTGTGCCGGTTGCCGCAGGATTCGTCGATCGCGGTGCGCGGCGCCCGCAATTTCCCGTGCGCCGAGTTCCCGGGGCGTCGTGCGGCCACGCCGGAGGGATGCCGGGAGGGCTACAAGCCGCTGTCGAACAACAACGTGCCGTTCCCCAACGGCATCCCGGGGGTGATCCCGGCGCCCACCGGCCAGACCACACCGGGATCGCCGTCGTCGTATGAGCCCGGACCCGCCGTGTACGGCACCACGTACGATCCGGAGTCGGGGGATTTCATCGGCCCCGACGGAAAGACCTACAACGCCGGGACCGGCCGGAACGAGCAGGGACGAGACAGCACGTGGCAGAGTCTGATCACCGACGGAGTGGGCCGGTGACCGGGCGCGCCACCGGCGCCACACCCGTGCGGTCGGCTCCGCTGCGCCGCAAACGCAAACCCGATCGGCCGGTGCCGGACACGCCCGCGACAGCCGAGCCGGGCACGCTCGACGGGGATCTGGGCACGGTCGACGGGGAAGTGGGCACGCTCGACGGGGATCCGGGCACGGTCGACGAGGATCCGGGCACGGTCGACGGGGAAGTGGGCACGGTCGACGGGGAAGTGGGCACGGTCGACGCCGGGCTGAGCTACCGCGAGCGGCGGGCGCGCAGGCAGGCCGGGGCGCCGGTCACGCGCACGGCCCGGGTGTCGCGCAGCCGTGCGCTCGGCCCGATCCTCGCGGTCACCGCCGCCGTGGTGGTGATCGTGGCCGCGACGGTGGCGTCGGTGCTGTTCGCGGTCGGTACCGCCCGCATCGACCACCGCAACGAGCTGCGCGCGGAGTACTCGGCGTTCGCGCGACAGATGACGATCAACCTCACCTCGCTCAACCCGGGCAACGTCGACAAGGCGCTGCAAACCGTGCAGGACAAGACGAGCGGGGCAGCCCAGCAACGTATCCGGCAGTCGATGGCCCAGGTGGTCAGCCTCATCCGTGACCAGAAGCAAACGGTGAGTTCGCAGATCATCAGCGATGCGGTGACGCGCTCGACGCCCGACGAGGGATCGGTGATCCTGGTCTACGGCTGGGAGATGCAGCCCCAGGACCCCAAGCAGGAGCTGGTGGTGCAGACGTTCCGGTGGCGGATAGACATCACCCGCATCAACGGGGACCTCAAGATGACCGACTTCGAGTGGGTCACCTGATGGCCGCCCTCACCGCGCGGATCGGGCGTCGATGGCTGACCGGCGCGATTCTCGGGCTACTCGTGGTCGCCTCGCTGGCGTCGGCCGGAATCCTCGGTTTCCGCTACTGGGACGCCCGCAGCGTGGAGACCGCGCGTGCGACGTCGCTCGCGGCGGCCCGCGACTACGCCACCACCATGTTCGGCTACGACCCGGTGAATGTGGCCGACCACGTCCAACGGTCGAAGGAAGCGGTCACCGGATCGGCCAAGTCGGAGTACGACAAACTCATCGCCAAGCCGCTGTCGGACTCCTCCGACGACTTCGTCGAGGGTGTGCGCAAGCAGCGTGTGGTGTCGCAGGCGGTGATCCAGGATGCCGGAGTGGTCGCCAACACCCGCGACACGTCGACCGTGCTGATCTTCATGAACCAGTCGGTCACCCGCAACGGCAAGGAACTCGTCCGGGTGGACCCGAGCCGGTTGACCTTCTCGATGGTCCAGCGTGACGGCCGCTGGCTGATCGAGACCATCGACGTCATCACCGACGACTCGTTCCGCAGCCGCATCTCCCGCACCCAGACGCCGCCGCCGGGAGCCATCCCGCTACCCGCACCGGGTTCGGCATCGGCCGCACCGACCAGCCCACAGCCGGGCTCACAGACGGGGGCGCCGGCACCGTCCTCGTCGACGATGCCGGCGCCCTGACCCGCCCGGGGGTTCTTCGCGCCGATTCGGCGCTCAGTCGTGGGGGCTCACCTCGTAGCCCAGCGGCAGCATCGTCGACTTGTGTTCGACGAACGATTCCAGACCCTCCGGACCGCATTCGCGGCCGATGCCGGAGTTCTTGTAGCCGCCGAACGGCGAACCGGGGTCGATGGCGTAGAAATTGATGCCGAACGTGCCGGTACGGATCTTCTCGGAGATGGCGATCCCGCGTTCGACGTCGGAGGTCCACACCGTGCCGGCCAGGCCGTAGTCGGAATCGTTGGCGATCGAGATGGCCTCATCGACGTCGTCGTAGGCGATCACCGAGAGCACCGGGCCGAAGATCTCCTCACGGGCGATCGTCATGTCGTTGGTGACGTCGCGGAAGATCGTCGGCGTGAGGAAGTAGCCGTCGTCGAGGCCGGCCGGTCGGGCGCCCTCCAGCGCCGCGGTGGCCCCGGCCCGCTTGCCCGCCTCGATGTAGCCCTCGATCTTGGTGCGCTGTTTCTCGCTGATCACCGGACCGAGTTGCGCTTCGGGGTCGTCGGGCAGGCCCACCTTCATGCCCTGCGCGGCGGTCACCATCGCCGCGACGATCTCGTCCTCACGGCTGCGTGGCACCAGCACACGGGTCTGCGCCACGCACGCCTGGCCGGTGTTGAACAGCCCGAGGAACACCATCATGGCGATGTTGTTCACGTCGACGTCGTCGAGCACGATGGCCGCCGATTTTCCGCCGAGTTCGAGCGAGCACCGCTTGAGCGATTCGGCGCAGGCCGCGCCGATCACCCTGCCCGCCGCGGTGGAGCCGGTGAACGTGATCTTGTCGACGTCGGGGTGTGCCACCAGCGCCTTGCCGGTGTCGGGACCGCCGGGAACCACCGAGATCACGCCCTCCGGAACACCGGCCTCGGTGAAGATCTCGGCGAGCAGGTTCGCGGTGAGCGGCGTTTCCGGCGCCGGTTTGAGCACCACCGAACAGCCCGCCGCGAGCGCGGCGCCGAACTTGTTGCACACGAGGAACAACGGCACGTTCCAGGCCGTGATGGCGCCGACCACGCCCACCGGTTCCCGGGTCACCCGGGTGGTGCCGAACATGCCCGTCCGGTACTCCTGCCAGGCGTAGTCGCGAGCGGCGTTGGCGTAGGCACGCAGCACGCCGGTCCCGGGGAGTTGCTGCAGCGTCGTCACCGCACTCGGTGGCGCGCCCATTTCGGCCGACACGATCCCGGTGATCTGTGCGCTGCGCTCCTCGATGAGCGCGGCAGCACGGTCGAGCACGTCGGCGCGTTCGGCGGGCGGGGTGTTGGCCCACACCCCGGAGTCCAGGGCGGCGCGCGCCGTGCGCACCGCGGTGTCCACGTCGGTGTCGTCGGCCAGCGGCACCGATCCGACGCGCTGTCCGGTGGCCGGTGAGTACACCTCGAGGGTTTCGGTGGAATGCGGCGCCACCCAGCGGCCGCCGATGTAGAGCGAGGGCTGCTCGATGGGCGGGGACTGGTCGCTCGACGGTCGGGACTCGACGGTCTGGGTCATCCATGCTCCTCGGTTGTGAACTGCGGCAGATGTGAACTGCGGCACAACCGATACTAGAACACGTTCTAACTCTGCGGCAGGGGGTCGGCAGGGTTCAGTTGCCGAAACGCACCCGCGCCGCGATGCCGTCGACCGCGTCGGCCAGGACGAGCACCTGACTCGCACGATCAGGTGCCTCCAGCAGCGACTGACGGTCGGCCGGTCCGATGGGCAGCCGCGCTGCCCAGCCGAACACACCCACCTCGTCGAGGTCGGCGGCGTCGAAGGCGGGCATCGCCGCCGGCAGGTCCGCGCCGCGACGCGCGTACGCCTCACCGATCACCTCGCGGATCGTCGCGCCGATGGCCAGGAGCCGATCGCGGTCATCGGCCGTGCCCCGCCGACCCGGCAGCGAGCGGACCCGTGCCCGCGGATAGGGGTCGTCGGGCAACCATTCGATCACCTCGAACAGCCCGCCACCGGTGCAGGTCAGGAGGGCCTCTCCGTCGGGTTCGCGCGCCACCTCGTCGATCATCGCGAAGGTGCCCACATCGTGGCGCACATCCCCGCCGCCGACCTCCGAACCGCGAGCGATCAGCACGACACCGAAGCGCGGGGGGCCGAAGCGCCGCGGACCGTCGAGGCAATCGGTCAGCATCTGCCGGTAGCGGGGCTCGAAGATGCGCAGCGGCAGTTCCTCACCCGGCAGCAACACGGTGCCGAGCGGGAACATCGCCTCCGTTGTGATGCCGTCCACGGCGCGGTCGTTGCCGAGGGCGTCTGTGTCAGGCGGAGGGCTTGGCGTCGAGCACGACCTCGAACTCGAGGAGGTCTGCACCCGAGGCGACCGGCTTCGCGCGCTCACCGGCGTGCGCCTCGCGCGCCGGGCCGGCCGCCCACGCCTGGAAGTCTTCCTCGGACTCCCACTGGGTCACGACGAAGTATCGGTCGTCGCCCTTGACCGGGCGCAGCAACTGGAAGCCGAGAAAGCCCTTGGAGCCGTCGACGGAGTGCGCGCGGTGGGCGAACCGCTTCTCGAGTTCGGGGCCCGCGCCCTCGGGGACATGGATTGCGTTGATCTTGACCACTGCCATAGCGCCCACCCTATCGGCCTCACCGCGATGCGATGGTGGCTGCACTAACCTCGTGAGCTGTGACAGCGATGGTTTCCGCCGCCACCGGGCTGCTCGACCACGGTGGCCCCGACACGCGGGGTGGTGAGCGCCCCGCGCCCGATCGGGTTGCCGACGCCGACCAGGCGACCGCCACGTTCGCGGGCCTCGGTGTCGGCCCGATCGTCCTGCTGCACGGGCTGATGGGCCGGGGCCGCACCTGGCGACGTCAGATCCCGTGGCTGCGGCGATACGGGAGGGTGTTCACCTTCGACGCGGCGTATCACACCGGTGCCGATGCACCCGAACCCGCCGACGACGCGGAACTGTCCACCGAGCGCTTCGTCGGGGATCTGGCGGAGATCCTCACCTGGATCGACCTGGGACCTGCTGTGCTGGTGGGCCATTCGATGGGGGCGCTGCACGCGTGGTGCGCCGCCGCGGACTATCCCGAACTCGTCAGTGCACTCGTGCTCGAAGACATGGCACCGGACTTCCGCGGCCGCACCACTGCGAGCTGGACGCCCTGGTTCGATTCGTGGCCGGAGCGCTTCGAGTCGCGGCAACAGGCCGAGGAGATGTTCGGCGCGGTGGCCGGGCGCTACTTCTACGAGGCGTTCGACGACGGGCACCTGCACGGTCGGCTGCCCGTCTGGGCGGCGATCGCCGAGGAATGGGGCCGACGCGACTTCTGGGACCAATGGCGCGCCGTGGCGGTACCGACGCTGCTGATCGAGGCCGAACACTCGGTGACCCCGCCCGCCCAGATGCGAAAGATGGCCTCGGTCAACGACCATGCGCAGTACCTGCGTGCCGCCGGTGCCGGACACCTCGTCCACGACGACGCCCCCCAGTTGTACCGGGGGGCGGTCGAGGCGTTTCTGTCCGGTCTGCCGGACAGGGACTGATCCCTACTGGGACCGATCTACTGCATGCCTGCTGCTACTGGATGCCTGCTGCCGGGGGCGCGGCGGGACCCGGTGCGGGGACGACCGGTTCGCCGACGATCCGGCGGAACGCGTGCACCTGGAACAGGCCGGCCAGCGGCGCGGCGACGATCAGACCGATACCGCAGACGATGGCGCCGACGAGCATGGTCGCCCAGGTCACCAGCAGCGTGAGAATCGAATCGGAGACGCGATTCTTGGTCACGTCGACCGAGCGGCCCATCGCCTTACCCGGCGACAGTGACTCGCTGATGGTCACGAGCACCGCGAACTGCAGGAAGAAGATGGCGATGATGCCCGGGATGACGCACAGCGCATAGCCGATACCGGTGATGATGCCGACCAGGATCGCGGTGGCCAGCACCGGACCGAAGCGGATCGGCACCAGGAACGACTTCGCCGACACCGGCTCACCGTTGGCCACGCGCACGGCACCGGAGACGATGCTCGCCTGGATGTAGATCGCCACGAGGTACACGAGGATCTCGACGATGATCAGCAGGATGGTCGCGCCGACACCGAATGATGTTGTGGTGTAAGTGAGGTCGGCGCCGTAGGGGTTGGAGTACGTCTCGGTGGTGGAGGTGCCGGCCCACGACGTGGCCGTGGCGCCGAGAACCGCGGCGAGTACCGCCACGATCAGCATCAGCACGCCGGGCAGGATCATCGGACCGGGATTGGCCTTGAACTGATTCCACGCCCACCCGAACGACTCGCCGACGCTGAAGGTGTCGGGCGGAAGCTGCGCGGCGCCGTAGCCGGGAGCCGGCGCGCCCTGATACGGCGGCGGGGGAGGCACGCTTCCCGGCGGGACGCTGCCCGGGGCGGGGGCGCCGTATTCCGGTGTGCCGTATTGGGGTGCCCCGTATTGGGGCGTGCCGTACTGGGGTTCGCCGTATTGGGGTTCGCCGTATTGGGGCGTGCCGTACTGGGGTGGCTGTTGCTGTGGTCCGGGCGGGGTGCCGGGCTGCTGCGGGGGAGTCGGCTGGCCCGGTGCGCCGTACTGAGGTGACCCGTATTGAGGTGATCCGTACTGGGGTGATCCGTACTGGGGTTCGCCGTACTGGGGTGATCCGTACCGGGGTTCGCCGTACTGGGGTGATCCGTACTGGGGCGGCTGTTGCCCCGGAGCGGGCGGCGGTGTCGGCTGCTGCGGATCGGATTCGGGTGAGGGTGGCGTCGAATCATTCGGCGGCTCAGTCATGAGCAGACACGCTAGCAAGCTCGCGGGGTCTGGAGAAGACCACGATCAACCGACCGGGTGGCAACGGTGACGACTTCGGCATCGGGATCAATCCACGCGACGTCGATCTCCTTCACCGGCCAGACAGAATCGACCGTCGGTGGTGAGTTCCACCAGACCATCCACCAGCAGCGAGTCGAGTGCCCGATCACGTTGTGCCACATCGGTTGCCCACACGACGTCGAGTTGGGCCCGGTCCACCGCCGCGTCGGTGCCGCGCAGCACGTCGAGCAACAGTCCGCGCACCTGGCGATCGGTGCCCGCGAATTTCTGCGTCCGCCGAGGTTTTCCGGCATGGGCGGGGCGGCCGGCACGTACCCAGGCGCAATCGGTCAGCGGGCAGGCCGAGCAGTCGGGATTGCGGGCGGTGCACACCAGTGCCCCCAACTCCATGAGAGCCGCCGAGAAGCGGGGCGCGGCGGGCGCATACTCACCGTCTCCGGTGCGGGGCAGCAGCGCCTGGGCGTCGGTCAGATCCGTGCGCGACGGATTCCCGGGCTCCGCACGGCCGTGCACCGCACGCGCGATCACGCGCCGGACGTTCGTGTCGACGACGGGGACCGCCTGGCCGTAGGCGAAGCACGCGACCGCGCGTGCCGTGTAGTCGCCGATACCCGGCAGGGTCAGCATCGTCGTCACGTCGTCGGGCACCGCGTCGTCGTGTTCGTCGGCGAGCACGCGGGCGCACTCGTGCAGCCGCAGCGCCCGCCGCGGGTAGCCCAGCTTTCCCCACGCACGCAACACCTCGCCGGGGGTCTCGGCGGCCATCGCCGACGGCACCGGCCAGCGGCGCACCCAATCGGTCCACGGTGCGATCACCCGCACGACCGGTGTCTGCTGCAACATGATCTCGCTGATCAGGATCTGCCATCCGGACAGGCCCTCGCGGCGCCACGGCAGATCGCGTTCGTGGCGATCGAACCAGCCGAGTAGCGCTTGCGATGGCACACTAGTCCCCATGATCGGACTGACCCCGAAAAAGGCGTGGGACGTGCTGCGCGAAGGCAACAGGCGATTCGTCGAAGGCGTGTCTGAACATCCCAGTCAGGGTATCGAGGACCGCGCCCGGCTCGCCGCAGGCCAACACCCGCACGTGGTGCTCTTCGGTTGCGCGGACTCGCGTCTGGCCGCCGAGATCATCTTCGACCAGGGGCTCGGCGACATGTTCGTGGTCCGCACCGCCGGACACGTGATCGACTCCGCGGTCCTCGGTTCGCTCGAGTACGCCGCCGAGGTGCTCGAGGTGCCACTGATCGTGATCCTCGGACACGACAGCTGCGGGGCGGTGAAGGCCACCCTCGACGCGCTCGACGACCTACAGATTCCCGGCGGCTACATCCGCGACGTGGTGGAGCGGGTCACCCCGAGCATCCTCGCCGGCCGCAGCGAAGGACTGACCCGCGTCGACGAATTCGAGGCACGGCACGTGGTGGAGACCGGGCGACTGCTCATGCAGCGCAGCCGCATCATCGCCGACCGCGTGGCCAACGGGAAGCTCGCCATCGTCGGCCTGACCTACGCGCTGAGCGAGGGTGCCATCCAGCTTCGCGGTTCGTACGGCGACATCGGCCAGGGCTATGCCGGTGACGTCAACCCGGTGCACGTGGATCACCACGGACATCACGAGGTCGGTAGCGCCAAGTCCGCGTGACCCGACGGCCATGCGGTCGTGACCGGCGACCGGCCCGGGCCTGAACCCGAACTTTAGACTTTGCCCCGGTCAGACCCGTTTTCTTCGGCGACACGCCGATCGGGGTGAGCCGGGCGTCGGAAGCTGGCCGTTAGCGTGGACGCGTGATCGAACCGCAGGGCCCACTTCCACCCGAGATCTACTGGCGACGCCGTATCGTCGCCGGTGGCGTCGGGGTGGCCGTGCTCGCCCTCGTCGTCGGACTGATCATCTGGACCACCTCGGGCAGCAACGACTCCCCGTCGAACACCGCCGCGAACTCCTCGGTGACCTCGACCACCACGACGACATCGGAACCGGCGTCGGAGTCGTCGGAGGCGCCCGCAGGTGGCGGCACCTACGGCGGCGGCGGAACCCCGGCGTCGGAGTCCGTGTCGGTGCCCCCGGGATCGCCCGGTGCCCCCGCACCCGCCGGTGCCAACGGCGTGGCGCTGTGCCCCGACCAGAACGTCGCCGTGGTGCTCTACACCGACAAACCCACCTACACCACCGGCGATCAGCCCGTCTTCACGATCGTGACCACCAACGCCGGCCTCACCGCATGCACCCGCGACGTGGGCAAGGCGGCGCAGAACGTGGTGGTGCGCACCCTCGACGGAACACGCACCCTGTGGTCGGCGCAGGATTGCTCTCCGCTCAAGACCGTCAACAACGTGGTGTTGCAGCCGCAGCAGCAGGTCAAGGACACCATCACCTGGTCGGGGACCACCAGCAATCCCGGCTGCGACAAGCCGCGGGTGCAGGTGCCGCCGGGCTCGTATCAGGCCATCGGCAAGATCGGCGAGAAGGAATCCGCGCCGATCACCTTCAACGTGGTCGCTCCCGCCCAGCCCTGATCGACTAGTCGTAGCGTTCGATGCTCGTCTCGGCGAGCCGCGACAATCCCTCACGGATGTGTCGCGCCCAGATACTGCCGATCCCTTCCACGGCCTGCAGGTCGGCCGCCGACGACGCGAGCAGCGCCTGCAGCGTGCCGAAGCTGCGCACCAGACGGTCGATGTGGGCGAATTGCAGCCGCGAGATGCCCGCGAGCAGCCGGTAGCCACGCGGGCTCATCGCGGTGTCCTGGGCCTCGATCGTGGTGGGGTAACCGAACGCACCGGCGAGCAGCGTGAGGTCGAGCAGGTCGGCGTCGGAGAGACCCTCGACCGCCTCGAGGGTGGCGCGGACCTCTTCGGTGGTCGCCGGTTCGGGACCGGCGTAATAGTCGCGCACCAGCAGTTCGCGTTTCGTGTCGTTCTCGGCGATGAGCTCCTCGAGTTGCAGGCTCACCTGCCTGCCGTTCACGCCGAGTTCGAGCACGTACTCGTCGATCTCCACCGACACCCGGCGCACCATCTCCATCCGCTGGGCCGCCGACATCGCGTCGCGCAGCAACACGTAGTCCTCGATCTCCGCCCGCGACAGCGTGGCGCTCACCTCGTCGAGCCGGGCCTTGTACCGCTCGAGGGTCGACAGGGCCACGTTGGCGCGCGACAGGATCGGGTCGGGACTCTCCACCACCCGGCGCTGCCCGTCGACGTAGACGCTGACGATCGACATCGACGCGCTCACCGAGATCACCGGATGTCCGGTCTGGATGGCGGTGCGTTCGGCCGCCCGGTGCCGGGTGCCCGACTCCTCGGTCGGGATGGACGGGTCGGGCACGAGCTGCACGTTGGCGCGCACGATGCGCTTGCCGTCGGTGGAGAGCACCACCGCGCCATCCATCTTCGCGAGCTCGCGCAGCCGCGTGGGGGCGAATTCGACGTCCAGATGGAAGCCGCCGTCACAGATCTTCTCGACGTCGGAATCGTGACCGATCACGATGAGCGCGCCGGTGCCGCCGCGCAGGATGCGTTCGAGCCCGTCGCGCAGGCCCGTGCCGGGAGCCACGCGGGCGAGTGTCTCGCGCGTCAGCTCCGAGCGTGCGCCGTGTTCGGTCCGCACCACCTCGGGCATGCCCGGCCTCCCTTCACCGATGATCGCGAGACTAGGGTATCGGCACGTGAGAACAGAGTTCGCGGTGCCCGCCCACCTCGACCCGCTGCAGCGGCACCCCAAAGCGCCCGCGCCGGGCGAACCCATCCGTAGGCACAATCCGCTGTGCTTCGGCTGCGGGGCGGACTCCGCGCAGGGACTTCACCTGGTGGTGCGCGCGGCAGAAGAGAGTGCGCCAGAAGAGAGTGTGGCAGAGGAATTCGCCGTGGAGACCGAGATGACGGTGGAAGCGCGGATGGAAGGCGGTCCCGGCGTCATCCACGGGGGCATCCTGTCCACGGCGATGGACGAGGTGATGGGTACCGCCCCGCTGCTCGTGGGGCCTGCCGCGATCACCGTGCATCTCGAGGTCGACTTCATCGCACCCGTGCCCATCGGTTCCACGCTGCATCTGCGGGCGCGCATCCTCGGCAAACAGCGGCGCAAGATCTACGTCGAGGCCATCGGCCACCTCGGCGACCCGCAGCAGCCGGTTGCCGTGGGGCACAGCATTTTCGTCACCATCGACGCCCGCGACCACTTCGCCGACCACCTCGCCAACAGCGGACTCTCCGACGAGCACAAGCGACGGCTGTCGCGGCCGTAGCGCGACCGCTCAGAACGAGGCATCGACGACGGTGAGCGTGGCCGCCGCGATGGCCGATTCCACGTCGCGCGCCCGGCTGATCCGCATGCCCGACGGCAATTCGTCGTCGGTGGCCTCGGGCACGATCGCATGCCGGAAGCCGAGTCGTGCGGCCTCGGCGACCCGCCGGCCCACCGACGTCACCCGGCGCACCTCGCCGGTCAGACCCACCTCGCCGATCGCGACCGTCGTATGCGGGATCACCATGCCGCGCTGACCCGACGCCACCGACAGTGCGATCGCCAGATCGGCGGCGGGTTCGGTGACGCGCATGCCGCCGACGGTGGCGACGTAGATCTCCCGTTCGTGCAGCGGCATCTTCATCCGGGCCTGCAGCACGGCCAGCACCATCAGCACGCGCGGCTGATCCAACCCGGACACCGCGCGGCGCGGATTGGCCATCGTCGTCGGATTCGACAGCGACTGCACCTCGCCGACCAACGCCCGCCGGCCGTCCATCGTGACCATGTTCGCCGTACCGGGGGTATCCGAATCTCGTTGGTGCAGAAACATTCCCGACGGATCGGGCACTTCGTGGATGCCGTCGGAACGTTGTTCGAAGCAGCCCACCTCGTCGGCGGCGCCGAACCGGTTCTTGATGCCGCGCACCATCCGCAGCGCGGAGTGTTTGTCGCCTTCGAAGGAGAGCACGACGTCGACAAGGTGCTCGAGTGACCGCGGGCCGGCCACCGCGCCGTCCTTGGTGACGTGCCCCACCAGCACCACCGCGATCCCACGGTTCTTTGCCAGCGACACCAGGGCGGTGGTGACCGCGCGGATCTGGGTCACCCCGCCGGTCACGCCGTCGGTGCCCGCGGCCACGACGGTCTGCACCGAGTCGACGACGAGCAGGCTCGGCGCCACCGCGTCGACGTGTCCGAGGATGGTGGCCAGGTCGGTTTCGGCGGCCAGATAGACGTTCTCGTGCACGGCGTCGGTGCGCTCGGCGCGCATCCGCACCTGCCCGGCGGACTCCTCGCCGGTCAGATACAGCGCTCGTCGTCCGCCGCGCGCCCAGTGTTTGACCGTTTCGAGCAGCAGCGTGGACTTGCCGACGCCGGGTTCACCGGCCAGCAGGATCACCGATCCGGGAACCACGCCACGCCCGAGCACGCGGTCGAATTCACCGACCCCGGTCGGGATGGCGACCGAGCCGGCCGCATCCACCCGCGTGATCGGCAGCGCCGGACTCGACGGGGCCACCGCGGCGTGCCGCGACGCGGCCGCCGGGGCCGCGCTGACCGACTCGTCGACGGTGCCCCACTCGCCGCAGTCCGGGCAGCGGCCCACCCATTTGGCCACCTGATGACCGCAGGAACTGCAGCGGAAGGAGGTTTTCGTTTTGGCCACGGCGTCAGCCTAGAGGCGGCCACGGACAACTCGGGTCAAGCGCCCCCGAACGTCGGACATCGACGATCAGTGCCCGGGCAGTTCCTGCTCGTAGGCGTGTTCGTCGGCGGGCTGCTCGGCCTCGCGGACCTTGTCCTGCCGCGTCAGCAGGGTTCCGGAATCGACCGGCGTGGTCACGGTGACGTCGCCGGCGGGAACCGTCGACCCGTCGGGGTTGACCTGCGCGAAGGTGAATGTGAGCGGGGTGGTCAGTCCGACGGCGACGGTGTCGCCGGTGCCGTCGAGGGTGGCGGTCATCCGCTTCTCGGCGTCGGCGGCGTTCTCGGGCGCGATCAGCGCGGCGGGATAGCCGGCGCGCAGCGACTTGCCGGGCATGATGTCGTACTTGCCGCTCAGAGTGACCGTGCCCTGCTTGGCGGTGACGTTGAGCAGGCGATAGGTGTTGGTGTCGCTGCCGTTGGCGATGACCCAGGAGAGCTGGAACGGACCGCCCTTGTCGAACACCTCGGCCGCGTTGTCGGTGGGGTAGATGATCTGCACGTCGCGCAACTCGATCTGGCCCAGGTTGGCGTTGGCGCCGTTGACCGCGGGGAGCTGGTTGGCGGTCTGGGAGATCTGTCCGGCGCCGCACCCGGTGGTGCCGAGCGCGATGGCGATCCCGGCGGCGGCCACGGCGGTGGCCTGCGCCAGCCGGCGCACACGCCGACTGCCCGGCTGGGGCAACCCATTTCGAGATGACACAGACACCTGTTCCTCCCAGGAGATCGAAAGCCGAATCGCGCCCGCGCGAACCCTGCACTACGCAGCGTAGTGGGCCGGGCACCCAAAAGCCCGACGGGGTGCCAGATTGGTCCCGACGAGTCGTCCCGGCCCGCGTTCGGGTGCCGCCGCGAGGGCGGGTCAGGTGGCGTGTGCAACCAGGTCTTGCGCGTGACCTCAACCCCTGTTATGGGAGCGGCCCGCACCAGCCCGAACACCCACGCCGACGAGCGTGTAGGGCGTTGACCTGCACCGTTGGGTGTGCCCCAAAACACCCCCGTGCTAGACTGGCCCTACTCGAAAGGGGCATGGAACATTGAATTTCAAAGTTGGCGACACCGTTGTCTACCCCCATCACGGTGCTGCCCGGGTCGAAGACATCGTGACCCGGACCATCAAGGGTGAGCAGATCGAATACCTCGTCCTCAAGGTTGCCGATGGTGACATGACGGTCCAGATTCCCTCCACCAAGCTCGAATACGTCGGCGTACGCGACGTCGTCGGCGAAGAGGGACTCGATCAGGTCTTCCAGGTACTACGCGCGCCCCACACCGAGGAGCCCACCAACTGGGCCCGCCGATTCAAGGCGAATCAGGAGAAGCTGATCTCCGGCGACATCATCAAGGTCGCCGAGATCGTGCGTGACCTGTGGCGCCGCGAGCAGGACCGTGGCCTGTCCGCGGGGGAGAAGCGCATGCTGACCCGTGCTCGTCGCGTGCTGGTCGACGAGCTGTCGCTGGCCCAGAACACCGACGACGAGAAGGCGACCACCATTCTCGACGAGGTCCTGGCCGCCGCGTCCTGACGAGCGGCGTCGATGATGCCGACCGTCGGAGTGGTGATCCCCGCCGCGGGATCGGGCACCCGGCTCGGTGAGCCGGTACCCAAGGCGTTCGTCGACGTCGGCTCCCGCACCATTCTGCAGTGGTGTGTGGACGGTGTGCGGGCGGCCGGTGTCGCCTCGACCGTCGTCGTGGTGGTGCCCGCCGACCTCGTGGCCGACGCGTCACGCCTTGTCGGTGACGACGTGCTGGTGGTGGCCGGTGGTGCTCACCGATCCGAATCCGTCCGGGCCGGGATCGACGCACTCCCCGACGACGTCGACGTGGTGCTCGTGCACGACGCCGCCCGGCCGTTCACCCCGGCCGCGGTGTTCGAGCGTGTCATCGCCGCCGTCGCCGCGGGCCATCGTGCCGTGGTGCCCGGACTTCCCGTCGCCGACACCCTCAAGCAGGTCGGTGCTCCCGGCACCGACGGAGCCCAAGCGGTGATCCGGACCGTCGACCGCGAACCGTTGCGCGCCATCCAGACACCGCAGGGCTTCACCCGCGACGCCCTCGACCGCGCGCACGCGGACGCTTCCGGTCTGGCCACCGACGATGCCGGTCTGGCCGAACGCTGCGGCATCGCCGTGCACGTCGTCGCCGGTGATCCCCTCGCACTGAAGATCACCACGCCGTGGGATCTGCGGATCGCGCGAGACATCGTGGTGGCCGAGGCGAGCGCCCCGACCGCGACCGGGTCACGAGAGTGGGCGGAATCATGAGGGTCGGCATCGGTACCGACGCACACGTCGTCGACCCCGAGTCGCCGTGCTGGATGGTGGGCCTGTTCTTTCCGGACACACCCGGCTGCGCCGGACACTCCGACGGCGACGTGGGCGCCCACGCACTCTGCGACGCGGTGCTCTCGGCCGCGGGCCTCGGGGACGTCGGTTCGGTATTCGGCACCGGGCGACCCGAGTGGGCGGGCGTGTCGGGGGTGCGGATGCTCGCCCACGTGGCGCAACTCGTCTCCGAAGCCGGATACACGGTGGTCAACGGGGCCGTCCAGGTGATCGGCAACCGACCGAAGATCGGTCCCCGCCGCGCCGAGGCGCAGCAGGTGCTCGGTGACGCGCTCGGCGCGCCGGTGTCGGTGTCGGCGACCACGACCGACGGGCTGGGCATGACCGGTCGGGGCGAGGGTGTCGCGGCCGTGGCGACCGCCCTGCTCGACGACCGGTAGAATCGCACGTCGTGACCCTGCGCTTGTACGACACCGCTGCCCGCGAGGTGCGCGACTTCGAGTCGCTGCGCCCCGGACGAGTGACGGTGTACCTGTGTGGCGCCACCGTGCAGGGCGTTCCCCACATCGGTCACGTGCGCAGCGGCATCGCTTTCGACGTGTTGCGCCGTTGGCTCGAATACCGCGGCAACGACGTGCTGTTCGTCCGCAACGTGACCGACATCGAGGACAAGATCCTGCGCAAGGCCGCCGACGCGGGACGTCCGTGGTGGGAGTGGGCGGCCACCCACGAGCGCGAGTTCACCGCGGCCTATGACGCCCTCGGGGTGCTGCCGCCGTCCGGCGAGCCGCGAGCCACCGGCTTCATCACGCAGATGGTGGAGTACATGGAGCGGCTCATCGACCGCGGCCACGCCTACGCCGCGCAGGGCAACGTCTACTTCGACGTGCTCAGCCAACCCGACTACGGCCAACTCTCCGGCCATCGCCTCGACGACGTGCACCAGGGGGAGAGTGCCGGGGAGGGCAAACGCGATCCCCGCGACTTCACCCTGTGGAAGGCGGCCAAGCCCGGCGAACCGTCGTGGCCCACGCCGTGGGGCCGGGGCCGGCCGGGCTGGCATCTCGAATGCTCCGCGATGGCCACGTCGCTCCTCGGTCCTGAGTTCGACATCCATTGCGGCGGAATGGATCTCGTGTTTCCGCACCACGAGAACGAGATCGCGCAGGCGCACGGCGCCGGGGACCCGTTCGCGCGGTACTGGCTGCACAACGGGTGGGTCACCATGGGCGGCGAGAAGATGAGCAAGTCGCTGGGCAACGTGGTGTCGATCCCGGCGATGCTCCAACGGGTGCGGGCCGTCGAACTGCGGTACTACCTGGGCAGCGCCCATTACCGCTCGATGCTGGAGTACTCCGACGGCGCCCTCACCGAGGCGGCCGCCGGATACCGTCGGGTCGAGTCGTTCATCGACCGCGTCGCCTCGCGTGCCGGTGACGTGTCCGTCGGCGAGGTGCACCCCGATTTCGCGGCCGCACTCGACGACGACCTCGGGGTGCCGGCGGCACTGGCGATCGTTCACAACGTTGTGCGACAAGGTAATACGGCACTGGAATCCGGTGACGGCGAGGCCGCGTTGGCCGCGGCCGCCTCGGTACGCGCGATGATGGGTGTGCTCGGCGTCGACCCGCTCGACGCGCACTGGGCCGAAACCGGCGACGACTCGTCGGCGATGTCGGCGCTCGACGTGCTCGTCGACGCCGAGTTGCGTCGCCGGGTGCAAGCGCGTGCGGAGAAAGACTGGGCGACCGCCGACGCCGTGCGGGATCGGTTGTCGGAAGCGGGAATCGAGGTCACCGACACTCCCGACGGGCCCACCTGGGCACTCAAGGGTCAGTAGGGCAGGGGTACGCAATGGCAGGCAACTCCAGGCGCCGCGGTGCGGTACGCAAGTCGGGTTCCAAGAAGGGGCAGACCGTCGGCTCCGGCGGTCAGCGCAGACGCGGGCTCGAGGGTCGCGGCGCCACGCCGAAGGCCGTCGACCGTCCGTATCACCCGGCGCACAAGCGGGCCAAGGCCAACTCGAAAAACGTTGCGGGGCGGCCCGGTCCGCGACGCAAGGACGACGGTCCCGAATACGTGCTGGGTCGCAACCCGGTGCTCGAATGCCTGCGCGCCGGGGTGCCCGCGACCGCGTTGTATCTGGCGACCAACTCCGAACCCGACGACCGCGTGGCCGAGGCGGTGAAGATCGCCGGTGACCACGCCATCGCGATCCTCGAGGTGGGCAAGCCGGAGCTGGACCGGTTGTCGGCCAACGGGTTGCATCAGGGCATCGCCCTGCAGGTTCCCGAATACTCCTACGCGCACCCCGACGACCTCATGGCTGCCGCGATCGAGAGTGGCACGCCGCCGCTACTGGTGGCGCTCGACAACATCACCGACCCGCGCAACCTGGGTGCGGTGATCCGCTCGGTGGCCGCTTTCGGCGGTCACGGTGTGCTCATCCCGGCGCGCCGCAGCGCCAGTGTCACCGCCGTGGCCTGGCGCACCAGTGCCGGCGCCGCGGCACGGCTGCCGGTGGCGCAGGCACCCAATCTGACTCGGACACTGAAGGATTGGGCGGCAACCGGCGCTCAGATCGTCGGCCTCGACACCGAGGGCGCGATGAGCCTCGACGACTATGACGGAACCGGGCCGACGGTGATCGTCGTCGGCTCCGAGGGCAAGGGGCTGTCGCGGCTGGTCCGCGAGACCTGCGACTCCATCCTGTCCATCCCGATGGCCGGCGACGTGGAGAGCCTCAACGCGTCGGTGGCCGCGGGCGTGGTGCTCGCCGAGTTCGCCCGCCAGCGCCGCCACGTCTGAGGACCGCCCGGCCCTTCCCCGGGCGTCACGCCGTCCGCACTCCGATTCCGGCCCCGACCAGCGCGTCTCGGACCGCACGGGCATGGGCCACCGCGCCCGGGGTGTCGCCGTGCAGGCACACCGACTCCGCACGCACCCGGATCGTCGACCCGTCGACGGCCGTCAACGTTCCGCGTTGCACCAGCTCCACCACCCGGCCCGCGATCTGCGCACTGTCGGCGAGTACCGCCCCGGCCTCGGTACGCGGCACCAGCGTGCCCTCGGGCGTGTAGGCGCGGTCGGCGAATGCCTCGGTGATGATGGGGATACCCGCGTCCGACGCCGCGCGCAGCACCTGCGATCCGGGCAGGCCCATCAGCGCCAGCGACCCGTCGTACTCGCGCATCGCGGCCACCACCGCAGCGGCTTGCCGTTCGTGGTTGACGATCGTGTTGTACAGCGCGCCATGGGGTTTCACGTAACTGACCGACCCGCCGGCGGATCGTGCGATCGCCTCGAGCGCACCGATCTGATACAGCATGTCGGCGGTGAGTTCGGCGGGCGCGATGTCCATGAAACGTCGACCGAAACCCGCGCGGTCGGGGTAGGACACCTGCGCCCCGATCCGCACCCCGGACTCGACGGCCGCGCGGCAGGTGGCCAGCAACTCGGCCGGGGTGCCCGCGTGGAAGCCGCACGCGATGTTCGCGCTGGTCACCAGCGTCAGCATCGCCTCGTCGTCGCCGACGCCCTCACCGAGGTCGGCGTTGAGGTCGATGGACGTCCCACCGTCATCGGTGATCGCGCCGTCGGTCATGCCGCCATGGTAGGTGGCTCACACCGGATCGGCGTTCGTTAGGTTGGAACGATGACCTTGCTCGACATGACGGTGCGCACCGCAGACGGACTCGTACGCGGCCGGCGGGGCCGGCGCCTGCGACGCGGCACCATCAGCTGGCGCGGCATTCCCTTCGCGGCGCCACCGGTGGGTGGCGGCCGGTTCGCCGACCCGCAGCCGGTGCTGGCCTGGCCCGGGGTGCGTGACTGCACCCGTTTCGGCGACGCAGCGATTCAGGAGCGACGCTTCGCGGCCATCGCGCCCGGCCGCTACCAGCCGATGAGCGAAGACTGTCTCACCCTCAACGTGTTCTCCCCGGAGACCGCCTCCACCGCACCCCGGCCGGTGATGGTGTTCATCCACGGTGGCGCGTACATCCTGGGCACCACCGCCACCCCGCTTTACGACGCCTCGCTGCTGGCACGGTCACAGGACGTGGTGGTGGTGACCGTGCAGTACCGCTTCGGCGCCTTCGGGATGCTCGACTTCAGCGGGTACTCGACTCCTGAGCGCACCTTCGCCGAGAACCCAGGTCTCGCCGACCATCTCGCCGCATTGCGCTGGGTGCAGCGCAACATCGACGCCTTCGGCGGCGACCCCGACAACGTGACGGTGTTCGGCGAGAGCGCGGGCGCCAGTTCGGTGCTGGCCCTGCTGTCCACCCCGGCCGCGGCGGGACTGTTCCACCGGGCCATCGCCGAGAGCCCGGCACCCGACCTCATCGTCGCCAAACACGAAGCCGCCATCTACGCCGACGAGTTTGTGCGTATCCTGGCCGATCCCACGCGGCGTGCCTCCTCCGTCGCCGACCGTGGCGAGCCGATCGACCCAGCGCGGGCACGCGAATTGCTCGACGGCGCCGAACCGGCCGAGATTTTCCGCGCGGGCAATCGGCTGATGCGTTTCGCGCGTCACGCCGACCTGATGGCACCGGTTCCGTTCGGACCGGTGGCCGGAGGTGAACTGCTGCCCGCGCTGCCGCTGGTGGCGGCGCGCCACGGCGGCACCCATCCGGTTCCGCTCGTGATCGGCACCAATCGCGACGAGGGCAAGCTGTTCGACAAGTTCTTCAACATGCTGCCCGATGCCGAACGAGCGTTGGTGCGGGTGGAGGACGCCGGTGCCCGCGACGAGGTGATCGGCGAGTACGAGGGTGGCGCCGCCGACCGGCTGCGGCTATCCGCCGACGCCACCTTCTGGGCGCCGACCATCACTTTCGCCGACGCGCACAGCGCCACCGCACCCACCTACGTCTACCGCTTCGACTTCTCG
Source organism: Gordonia sp. NPDC003425 (assembly GCF_053588635.1). Classification (NCBI taxonomy): domain Bacteria; kingdom Bacillati; phylum Actinomycetota; class Actinomycetes; order Mycobacteriales; family Gordoniaceae; genus Gordonia; species Gordonia sp. NPDC003425. The sequence goes on from NZ_JBSFQI010000006.1 coordinate 177,341, forward strand.
ACCCGGGCTCTCGACCTCGCCGGCGTGGGGGCCACACATGCCACCGAACTGTTCGCCGTCTTCGGCGCATACCGGCTCCCGCTCGGCGTGGGACTCGCGGTGGGCGACTGGCGTGATGCGGGGCGCGTCACCGCCGACGTGCAGTCGCGGTGGGGCGGATTCGCCCGCACGGGCATCCCCGGCGACGACTGGCCGCGCTACGTCGACGCCGACCGCGAGATTCTCGTGATCGACCGGCACGACCAGGTGGAAGCCGACCCCGATGCCGGTCGCCGCGCGGCGTGGCAGCGGGCACACGCCACCCCGCCCGGTGGTGACACCGGGCGGGAACCGGTGGTCACGGTTCCCAGTGACTCGGCGGATCCGCAGCGAGAAACGACAACACCAGGGGATTGAACAACTCCGGCGATTCCACCGGGAGGATGTGGGTGCCGGGCAATACCGCCAGCCGACCCCGGGGCATGACCCGCGCCAGCGCGGTGGCGTGCTCGAGACGTACCACCCCGCGGTCGGCGGCGACGACAAGGGTCGGCGCGCTCACCCCGGCGAAGTCGTCGACCCGATAGTGCGGGCCGGAGCTCAGCAGGTCCAGCGTCTTGTCGTAGATCTCGTCGAACTCGGTGAGTCCGTCCGGTGACGATTCGAGGAATCCGGCCCGCACGAAGTCGACGATGGACGGCTCGCGCCGCGCGGCGCGCTCTATGAAGTCCGACGGCGCGGCGCCGTCGAGGTTCACGTAGCTGCAGGTGGCGACCACCCGGCGCACCAGGTCGGGGCGCAGCAGCGCGATGCGTAAGACCACGACGCCACCGTCGCTCCAGCCCACCAGGTGCGCCGGTCCGCCGATCACCCGGTCCAGATAGCCGATGACCTGATCGGTCATGTCGTCGAACGTGTACGGCCCGGACCGGTCCGGACTGTGCCCGTGTCCGCTTCGCTCGGGCACGAAGACGTGCAACCCGGAGTCGGCGAACTCCGAGATCTGTGCTCCCCAAGTGGCCGCCGACGCGTAGGCGCCGTGCACCAGGACCGTCGGGTGACCGTGCGGATCACCGGACTCGAAGTGCCAGACGAGGCGACCGTCGATGTCGAGATAGCTGCCGCCGTCGATGCGTTCACCCGCTCGCAGCGCCGAATGGCCAGAACCGGGTCGCGTTCCGATCATGTCCGCACCACCACCGGGAGGTGCGTGTTCCGCGGGGCAGCGCTCGGCCTCCGGACACGACGAAACCAGGTGTGGCTGAGCGCAGACATGGCGCCCATGGTCCCAGAGTAATCGCAGCCGAACGGACACGGATCGGACTCGAAACGGCAACGCTGCGCACGCGAAAGGCACGAAACGACCGTGCCGCCGCCCGCGGAGCGACAGTTGCGCTACGCCATCAAGCCGCGTTGAGTAGCGTGGGGACGAAGGACTTTGGTTGCATGCGGTTTCGTGGATATGCCGACGTGTGAGTTCACCAATAGATGGGTGAAGCCTCTGGTCAGGGAAACAGCGGTTTTGTGAAGACTGGTTTTGTGAAGACAGGTTTGTGAAGCACGGGCTCATCAGCGGCGGTAAGTGGGTTGTCGACGATTCCGTGTTCGGCTTCGACAGAGGACTCGATGACCATTCGACGCGCGCGACACTCACTCAAGATCCCCACGGCACTGTCCGCGGTCTTCCTGCTCCTCGGCGCAATGGCGCTCGCCGGCGTTCCACGTGCATCGGCCGCACCGGGCGACCCGCCACCGCCGCTGTCGCTGCAGGCCGTCGGGGTGTCCCCGACCTTGACCTTCAGCGGTCAGCAGGGTCAGGCCAGCCTCACGTTGCCGGTGCCGCAGGATCTCTCGCCGGATGTCCTGAGCGGCGTGACCGATGTACCCCCGTTCGTCACCGGCGGCGAGGTCGACGTGGTGCAGGGTGACCGGGTTCTCTCGCGCACACCGATCTCGCGGGCACCCAATGCTCCGATCGCGTTGCCCCTGCGCGGTGTCGATGTGGAGCAGAATGCGGCCGCATTGACTCTTCGTTCGTACCTGACGGTGGACGGGACCTGCCAATTCGACCCCGACCAGGGATTCCGCATCCGCAATGCCACCGTCGCATTCACCGGGCGCGAGGCGATTCCGCAGACCGTGGCCTCGTTCCTGCCGCCGATCCTGCGGAATCTGGCGATCTACCTGCCCGACGACGTGCAGCAAGTGGAGGGGGCCGCCGCAGTCCAGTTGGCCACCGCCGTCGCCGGCAATTACGGAACCGCGGACTTCGGCATCGAGGTGCGTTCGCTGCCTCGCGGCACCCTGACACCACCGGACACCCCGGGACCGCTGGAGCGTCAGATCGTCGTCAACACGTCGGCGCCGCCCGGTCTCACGCTGCGGACATCGCCGGGCGGTGCGCCCTACCTGTTGCTGGGTGGTCCGGCGTCCCAACTCTCGGCGCAGGCGCAGTTCCTCACGTCCAACCTCGCGCCGATCGCTCAGAGCTCCGCGGCGGTCGCCGGCACGCTGAACCTCGCGCCGCAGTTGGCGCCCAATGTCCAGACGCTCGCCGACCTGGGTATCACCAACCAGACGGTGACATCGGCGGCGTGGCCGTCGGTGTCGATCGGGATCGATCAGACCCGCCTGGCGCGACCTTCGCGCAACATCCGGGTACAGCTCACCGGCTCGTACACGCCTGGGCCGTCGGGGTCGACGGGTGTGCTGTCGGTGACACTCGGCGACGATGTCATCGCGACCATCCCCACCGACAGCTCGGGCACCTTCAATCAGTGGGTGACCCTTCCCGACAACCAGCTCGAGCGGTTCAACAATCTCACCGTCACCCTGCAGCGCGGTGATCTACGCGAAGGCTGTGGCAACGGGGTACGCAGTTCGCTGAGCCTGTCGGCGTCGGGCGAGATCAGATCCGAGCCTGCCGACCCGCCGGTGCCGCCGGGGTTCGGTTCGCTTCCGCAGGCCCTGATGCCCCGGACCCAGGTGGCGTGGACCAAGGGTGACGTGCCCGACGTCTCCCGCGCCGTATCGATCATGACTGCCCAGCAGCGACTGTCGGCGGTCCCGGTGGGCGTCGACGTGGTGTCGGTGTCCGACGCCGCGTCGTCGTCGCAACCCGCCCTGATCATCGCCGCCGACGGCACCGGCCTGCCCGGCGGGCTGAACCTCCCGGTCACCGAGAACTCCGGGACGGTGTCGGTGTCGTCGGGGTCGGGAGCCACCAGCAAGGTGACGCTGTCGCCGCAGGTCGAGTTCGGTTCGGTTCAGGTCACCCGATCCGGTGATCGCAGCATCGTGGTGGCCACCTCGACCAACGATGCCGCCGACCTCGACGCGCTGCTGGTGTGGTTGGGATCGAGTGACCGGTGGTCGACGGCGATCGGTGATGCCGCACTCAAGATCGCGGGCAACGATCCGGTCTACCTGTCGAGTGACGCGCTGGGGCAAGCCCCGTCGTCGTCGCACGACTGGGGCTGGGCGGTCGCGGTCGGTGTGGTGGCCGGCGGATTGGTGCTGGCCGCATTGGTCGCGGCGCTCACGCTGCGGCGACGGCGGGCCGACGAGCCCGACACCCCCGACGACGCAGCGTGATGACGGCGGCGACAGCCCCGGTCGAGGCGTCCCACGATCCGCCCGACCACGGCCATCGGCAGGGTGAACACACCGTCCGGGTCTTGGCCGTCCGCTGGGTGATCCTCGTGGCGGCCACGGTGATCGCCTACTGGAGCCACCTGGACTCGGTGCTCCAGGGAATACGGTCGCAGACGGTGATCACCTACGTGCCGGCGGCGCTGCTGCTGACCGCGATGGCCGCCTACGGTGTGACCCTGCGCCGTGGTCCCGAGCTGCCGATCTACGACCGGCAGACCGATGTCATCGTCGGCGTCATCCTGCTGGGCCTGTCGCTGAGCACCGACGCACTGCTGGCCCCACGGTTCACCGGCGGAATCTATTTCGTCACCCACCTGGACCTGCTCGGACTGTGGGGATTCGTCCTGGGCGCCTCGGTCCTGCTGTTCGGACTGCGACCGGTGGCACGGTACCGCTGGGTGTGGCTCCTCGGGCTGTCGGTGTTCCCGATCCCGATGCGCATCCTGGCGCTGCTCATGTTGGGGGGCACACCGTTCGCCGCGGGAGCGGCGATGGTCATCCTCGCCGTCATGGCATCGATGATCGCGGTTGGTCGCACGCGCCGCCTGGCGGTGGCCGGCGGGCTCATCGCCGGCGGGGTGGGCGTCATCCTGCTCTTCGCCGTCCAGCTCGTCCATCCGAGCGCGCCCACCTGGGTCTTTCAGACCCTGCCGCCCGTGGGCTGCGTGCTCGTCACCGGGGTGGTCGCCTATGTCGCTCGGCGGCGCAATGCTTCGCCCCGTCCGTTCGACAGGCCCCTCTACCCGCCGGCCGTGGCGCAGGTGGGCCGCGGACCGTGGGCCTGCCTGCTGGTGGTCACCGTGCTCTCGTTCTTCGTCCGGGTACCACCGCTGGACGGGCCGCCGAGTGTTTACGTTCCCGGACTGAACACCCGCCCACCCCTGACCGTGCCGTCCGACTGGGTGCAACTCACCGGAGCGCGGGAGTACGACTGGGTGTCCCGGCTCTACGGGCCGAATTCGCTGCTGGTGCGCCAAGAACTGGTACAGCGCGACGGGGATCCGGCGTTCGACAAGTTCGCACGACCCCGCAAGGTGGTGGCCGACAGCATCGAGACCGCCAGACCGGTTGCGCTGCAGTTGTATCCGCTGATCTTCATTTACGACCTCGTCGGCGACCGGATCAGTCCGCGCAAGCAGATCCCGCTGGCGCACAACGTCACCGGCCGCGTGTTCACGGTCGTCGACGACACCAACTATCTCACCTACAACCTGCTGTGGTGGGAATGGAACAACGGTACTTACACCCAGCAGGTGACCCTCTGGGCCGTCGACAACCACGAGACCTGGGCGCCGTTCCCCGAGCCGAAACTCACCGTGGTGCAGAACCTCAACACGCTCGTCACCGCCGTGTTGCGCGGCAATTCGGTGGTCGAGGACCTCAAGCCGAATCTGAAGGACGAGGCACTGCTGGTCGGTGCCGCCAACGACCTCATCGACGCGCAGGTGGCGTCCATACCGCAGGCAGGGGCATCGTGACCGACAAACAGTCCGGCGCGCGCTCCGAATCCGTGGTGGACGTCAATTCGACTGTCGCGCAACGTCTGTCCGACGAATCCTACCGGCAAGCCGCGCTCGACGACGCGGTCAACGGGCTGCGTACGCGCAACCCGCAGAAGTCGGCGTCGATCGCGTTCAGCCGCGGCCAGAAGATCATCGGCGCGGCGATCGTCGTCGTGCTGGTGATCTGCTTCGTGTTCTGGACCGTCGGCACCGCCGCCACGCTGGTCTCCATCGCCACCGTCGGCTACATTCTGTCGCTGCTCGACCGGCTGGTGATCTTCCGGCGCGGTCTGGTCAACGGCGCCATCAAGATCTCCGACGAACGGGCGCGGGCGATACCCGACGACCAGTTGCCGCCGTACACCGTCCTCGTTCCGGCCTACGGTGAACCCGAGGTGGTGGGTCAGCTGATCGCGGCTGTGGAATCGCTCGAGTACCCCGCCGACAAACTCCAGGTGCTGCTGCTCCTCGAGGAAGACGACGAGCCGACCATCGCGGCGGCAAACGAGGTGTCGCGCAACAACTCCGTCACCGTCGTGCTGACCCCGCCCGCACAGCCGCGCACAAAACCGAAGGCCTGCAATTACGGTCTGCATTTCGCCACCGGCGACATCGTGACCATCTACGACGCCGAGGACAAACCCGACCCGTTGCAGTTACGTCGGGTGATCGCGGCCTTCGCCGACCTCGACGACGACTCAGTGGTCTGTATCCAGGGAAAGCTGAGTTTCCACAACGTCTACGACAACATCCTCACCCAGTGGTTCACCGCGGACTACGGCATCTGGTTCGGCTACCTGCTGCCCGGGATGATGGCGAGTAAGGCGCCGATCCCGTTGGGCGGCACGTCGAATCACTTCCGCCGCGCGGTGCTCGACGAGATCGGCGCGTGGGACCCGTTCAACGTCACCGAGGATGCCGATCTCGGGGTGCGGATCGCCGGCTACGGTTATCGCACCGCGGTGCTGGATTCGGTGACGCTCGAAGAGGCCAATGTCGATCCCATCAACTGGATTCGGCAACGATCCCGTTGGTACAAGGGCTACATGCAGACCTGGCTGGTGCACATGCGCACACCCAGGGAGCTCTACCGCACCCTCGGCTTCATGGGATGGCTCCGGTTCACCCTGCTGATCGCCGGCACCCCGGTGATCGCGTGCCTCAACATGGTGTTCTGGCTGATCCTGCTGGTGTGGTTGGCCGGTCAGCCCGCGGTGATCGCCGACCTGTTCCCCGGGCCGATCTACTATCTCGCGCTGATCTCGCTGATCGTCGGCAACAGTGCCGCGATCTACATGACCCTGATCGCGATCCGTGAGGACGGGCGCCCGGGCCTGATGTGGTCGGGTCTGATCGTCCCGCTGTACTGGGTGATGATGAGCGTGGCCGCCATCAAGGGCATGTGGCAGATGCTGTTCAACCCGTCGTACTGGGAGAAGACCGCACACGGCTTGTCGTCGAACGACGGGACGTCGACGTGAGCAGGCGCCCGGGCTTGTGGATCTTTCTCGGAGCGTGGCTGGTCTACCTCGCGATCGGGGTGTATTTCGCCGCCTTCGCCCACGTGTACTTCGGCGATTCGCTGTCGCGGGTGCAGTCCGCGCAGAGTGTGTTGTTCAGTCGCGACCCCCACCTCGCGGCGATCGGATTCATCTTCACGCCGCTGACCGCGGTGGTGCAGTTGCCGCTGATCGCGCTGTCGCCGTGGTGGCCGCAGGTCACCACGGATTCGTTGTCGGCGGTGATCATGTCGTCGGCGTTCATGGCGGGCGCAGTGGTGCAGGTGACCGGCATCGCGCGCGACCGGGGAGTGCCGCGATACCTGACCGCCGCGGTGGCGATCTGCTTCGCCATCGACCCGATGATCGTGATGTACGCCGCCAACGGGATGAGCGAGGCCCCGTATCTGTTCTTCCTCGCGTGGGCCATCCGACGCCTCATCCGCTGGGTCGACACCGACGACGTGCACGAACTCATCGTCGCGGGCGTCGCGTTGGGGCTCGCCTATCTCACCCGGTACGAGGCCGCGGCCGCCGCGCTGGTCACCGGGATCTTCGTCGCGGCCCTCACCTACCGGCGCGCCGCACGCGGTGGAGAGTCGCGACGGCGCGATCGGGTCCAGGCGGGTCTACTCGACATGGTGCTCGTCGCGGCGCCCAGCGCGGTGGCCTTCATCGCGTGGGCATTCGCGAGCTGGCTGATCACCGGGAACCTGTTCGCCCAGTTCACCTCCGAGTACGGCAACGTGGCGATCATCCGCGAATCCGGTGGCTCCGGATCGACAGGTGGGCTGCAGGCACTCGGGTTCTCGGCGACCGAGTTGCTCATCCTCGCCCCGCTGTACGGGTTGTTGCTCGTCCTGGTGGTCTGGGTTCGCGCACATCGCAATCGGTTGATCTCGCTGGCGGTGCCTGTGTTGATCATCGGCGCGGTGCTGGGGTTCCAGATCTACAGTTACGCACGGGGTTCGACGTTCGGTTTCCTCCGCTTCTACCTGACCGTGGTCCTGCTGTCGGCGGTCACGGCCCTGCTCGTGGTGCCTGCGCGTCGTGCCGAACCGGTGCGCCGTCCCGGCCGAAGTGCGCAGCAGCCGGCCGTCGATCCCGGAGCAGGCCGCGGTCGCCGCTACGTCGCCGCGGCGGCGGTCGCGATCACGGTCGTCGCCGTCGCGATCCCGGTGACCCTGCTCGGCATGAGATCGCCGAAATTCGCGCCGCAGGAGTTCGCGTACACGGCGGTGGTCCGTCCACGACCGGATTCGACGAGCAAGCGTTACCTCGACTCCCAGCAGATCTTGCGATCGTTCTCCACCGAACGTCTTCTCGCCGAGTACTTCGACAGCCTCGACCTTCCCGAGGGGAGCGTGCTCACCGACACGGTCTACGGGTTCGGCGTGGTGGCCCAATCACGGCACCCCAAGCAATTCGTGATCCCCTCGGATCAGGATTTCACCGAGATTCTCAACGACCCGGCCGCGCATGGGGTGCGCTACATGCTGGCGGTCCCGTCGGACGGCCGCGGCACTTCCGACGCACTCAACGTCCGCTTCCCGACGCTCTACGAGAACGGTGCCCAGATCTCGGCGTTGGTGCTGGAGGCGCGCAATCAGGGCGCGGACCTGCCCGACTGGCGGGTGTATCGGGTGACGTCGCCGGTGCCGCGCTGAATGGTGGCGTGGTGGTGAATGGTGGCGTGGTGCCGCGAAATCTGTACAGAATGGGCGCCTCTCGTGAACGCGACCCGCGCTGGTGCGGGCCGAGTGTCTGAGAGCCGCCCGTTCTGTACGTCCCCCGACTGCTGTGTGTGACGCAGCTCCCGGTGATGGCCCTCCCGCACGGCAAACATGAGGTCGGATTCGCACCGCCTACTCAGGTGATTGTCTTGTCCACGACGTCCCACGCCGGGTCGTCGGGTCCGATGTCGAAGGTGCACTCGTCTGCGCGCGGGTCGGGGACGAACGCCCACAGCAACGCTCCCGCGACTCCTGCGGAACGATAGTTCTCCAGTCGTGACCGGAACATCTGTGCACGTTGGGCGACCCCGCGGCAACTCCCGGCGTTGACGCCGACCTCGTTGACCACCAGTGGTTTTCCGAGTTCTCGGGCCTGGGCCAGGCGTGCCGGGAGATCGCTGCCCGCCGGGCCGGCGGCGCCGTCGACGCTGTAATCATGAAAGTCGAGCACATCGAGGCCGTCGGAGGCGGCCACCCGCGCGAACTCGGCGCCGGCCAGCCCGCACTGATCACCGCCGACGAAACCGGAGAAGATCGGGCGATCGGGATCGATCGCACGCAACTGTGCACCGACCGCGTCGAAGAAGTGACGGAGGACCTCGGCCCCGCCCGGCGGGCACAGCCGGTCGTGCCAGTGGCAGCCGGCGGGGCCGCAGATGCTGGCCTCGGGCTCGCCCACCGGCTCCCAGCCCGCGATCACCGGTGAGCCCTTCCAGCGGTCAACGGCGGTGGTCACCCAGTCGGAATACGTCACACCACCGGGACCGCGCGCAGTGCGCCATCGGCTCTCGTACCAGGAGCGGTCCTTGAATTTCTCGTCCTCACAGTCGCCGCTGCTGCCTGCCAGCACGGGCAGCACCATCTGGTGGTGGCGTTCGGCGGCGGCGAAGACGGCGTCGAGTCGGGAGAAATCGAGTAGTCCGCTGTCGCGGTGGACGGCGAAGGCCGAATAGAGATTGAACCGCGTCAGGGCTCGCGGCGGCAGTTTTCCGAAGTAGTCGTCGAGATCGACCATCGCGCCGCAACCCACGTTGATCGACCAGTCGGTGCCCAGCTGGTAGGCGTTGAAACCGCTGGGCCACCACGGCGATCCGTCGAGGACGAGGCCGGTCGAAGTGGTGGTCACCCGACCCTTGAGACGGTTGCCACCCGAGGTCGCCGACCCCTGCGGTGTGGTGGGGCGGGTGCAGGCGACGGCCATGCACAGCACGCCGACGATGCACAACACCCCGGCCACATTGCGCCACCGGCGCAACGAATACCCGACCATGTGCCGGAGCATACGCCCGGCCGTCGGCTACGGTCGGTGCAATGACCTCCCGTCGGCGGCTGGGCGCGACCGCCCTTGCCATCGCCGTCTGCGCGGCCACCGCGGCCGGGTGCTCGTCGTCGGACAACACGTCGTCGGACAACACCGCGTCGCCGGCCGGTTCGACGGGCACCAGCTCGCCGCAGACCCGCAGTGCGGTGGTCACGGCACCCTCGCCGGCCGTCGTTTCGCCCCCGATACCCTTCGTCGACCCGTTCCACCGGCCGCCCTACATCGACCACGTCACGTGGGTCGACACGGCTGTGGGCCCGAGCCTGCAGATCTATCCCACCCCGTCGGGCCGGGCGAGCACCTCCTACGACGGGGCTTCGGTGGCGTGGTCGGAGGTGCTGGCGCTGGCGCCACGGGCGAACACCCCCGGCATGCAGGCGCAATTCGACTGTCACTGGGATTTCGCCCGGGCGGTGGAGCCGGACAAGCCGAGCTGGAACATCGAACCCGGCCGGCCCGTGGTGGATCGCCAGCAGATGATCGCCACGCGCTGCAATCCCGGCGGCCCCGAGGAGTGAGTTTGGTCGTGCGGCTTACGAAGCGGCGGTGGCGGATTCGCGTCGGGTGATGTGGCGGCGGCGGCCACCTACCCAACGGCAGATCAGGTAGATCACGAACGAGATGGTGGTGACGAACACCGAGACGGGCAGTTTGGGGGCCAGCGAGAGCAGCAACCCGCCGACCGCCGCGATCTCGGCGAAGAGCACCGACCACAGCACCGCCCGCGTCGGGTTGGCGGTGATGCGTGCCGCCGCGGCACCCGGCGTGATCATCAGCGACATCACCAGCAGGGCGCCGATGATCTGCACGCCCTGCGCGCACGCCAGGCCCATGATGATCGCGAAGACCACCGACAGCGTCCGCATCGGCACACCGCCGGCCTGAGCCACCCGCGGGTCCACCGATGCGAACAGCAATGGCCGGTAGATCACGCTCAATACCGCCAGCACCACGACGGTGGTGATCGCGATCGCCCGCAGACCCTCGACACCCACGCTGACCACCTGGCCGGTGAGCAGTGCGAAGCCCGTGCCGATCCGGCCGTAGAGCGCCAGGAACAGCACACCGAGTCCGAGGCCGAAGGCCATCACCACGCCGATCACCGAATCACGTTCGCGGGCGCGATTTCCCATCAAGCCGAACACCGCGGCGGCGATCACCGCGCCGATCACGCCTCCCACATTGACGCTGACGCCCGCGAGTAGCGCGGCGGCCGCGCCGGTCACCGACAGTTCGCTGGCCCCGTGCACCGCGAACGACATCTGCCGCACCACGATCAGCGGTGCCAGCACCCCGCCGAGCAGGCCCAGCAGGGTCAGCGCGAGCAGCGCCTGCAGCACGAAGTCGTAGTGCAGCAATTGCGCGGTCACCGAGAAGTCCCAGAAGTCGCTCCAGGAGACGTCGGTGGCCAGATGGGTGGTGGTCATGATGCCGGCGAATCCGGTGCCGCGCAGTGATGGGCGTCCTCACCGCCGATCACCACCAGGCGGCCGTGGACGCGCAACACCTCGACGTCGCTGCCGTAGAGCTCGGTGAGCGTTTCGCTGGTCATCACCTCGGCGGTGGTCCCGATGCGGAAGCGCCCGCCCACCAGGTAGAGCACGCGGTCGACGTAGGGGAGGATCGGATTGATCTCGTGGGTGACGAACACGACCGCGGTGCCAGCCTTCTTCCGGTGGGCGTCGATGAGTTCGACCACCCGTTCCTGATTGGCGGGGTCGAGACTGGCCAGCGGCTCGTCGCACAGCAGCAGGCGCGGGTCGGTGGTGAGCGCCTGCGCGATGCGTAACCGCTGCTGTTCGCCGCCGGAGAGCAGGCCCACCGGGGCGTCGGCGTAGGTGGTGGCGCCCACCTCGGCGAGCGCCGCGTCGACGCGTTCGCGTCGCCGTCGCCATCCCCGCAGTCCCATACCCCAACGGGCGCCGTCCACGCCGAACCCCACCAGGTCACGACCTCGCATGGCCATCGGGTCGGCGTCGTCGGCGTGCTGCTGCGGGATGTAACCGATCGCATCGGTCACGGTCAGTTCCCCGGCGTTGAGCGGGTACTGGTGCAGCAGCGTACGCAGAAACGACGTCTTGCCCGAGCCGTTGGGGCCCAGGACGGCGACGAACTCACCGGGCGCGATGTCGAGGTCGAGGTCGTCCCACAGCACACGGTCGCCGAATGCGAGCCGCGCATGGGAGAACCGCGCGACCGGTGTCGTGCTCCCGGCCGGGGTCGGGCCCGTCACTTCGCCAGGGCCGCCGACAGCGCGGCGATCTGCTTCTGCTGCCAGGTGATGTAGTCGGTCACGCCCTCGGGGAGGGTTTCGGTGAAGTCCACCACCGGAACGTTGGCAGACTTTGCCACCGCCAGCAACGCCTCGGTCACCGAGTCCACCGCCTGGGTGTTGTAGATCAGGGCACTCACCTTGCGTTCGGTGAGCAGATCCTGCATCGCGGCGCGGTCGGCCGCCGAAGGCGATTGACCTTCTTCGACCGCGGCGGTGAACCCGGCCGGCGCCGCGTCGACGAGTCCCGCCTCGGTCAGTAGGTAGGCGGCCAGCGGTTCGGTCTGGGCCACCCGGGTTCCGTCGTGGGCGGCCTTGATGGTGGCGAGTTCGGTGCGCAGGCCGTCGATCTTGCCGTTGAATGCGGTGGCGTTGGCCCGATAGGTGGCGGCATGCGACGGGTCCTTGTCGGCCAGCGCGTCGGCGATCTTGGTGGCCGCCTCGCCGACCACCGGCAGGTTGTAGAAGACGTGCTCGTTGGCGTCCTTCGCGCCGCCCATCACCTCGAACGCGTTGATCACGGTGCCCGAGGTCTGCTGCGACGCCTTCTCCATGTACTCGTCGTAGTGGCCGCCGTTCATCACCACCACGTCGGCGTCGGCGACCTTCGCGGAGTCGACCGCCGAGGGTTCGAACTCGTGCGGGTCGCCCGACGGGTCGGAGTAGAGCGCGGTGACCGTCGCGTCCTCGCCGGCGACCGCGGACGCCACCGCAGCCCAGACATTCGTGGAGGTCACCACGGTGGGCTTGCCGTCCGACGCGGTACCCGAACCGCTCGAGCATCCCGCGACGATCACGACCAGCAGACCGGTCGCCAACATCGCCACCGCACCCATCACACGCTTCATCTTGTCCATCTTTCGCTAATGACAATCGTTACCGAAAGGAGTGTAACACCGCCCGGACATGCGGCCATCGGCATCGCCGCGAGCGGGTTTCTCTAAGCTGGAGTGATGACGTCCCTGGTGCCGCGGCGAGTCGCGCTGATCTCGGTACACACCTCTCCGTTGGCGCAGCCCGGCACCGGCGACGCGGGGGGCATGAACGTCTACGTCTGGCAGACAGCGCAACGTCTCGCCCGCCGCGGCGTGGAGGTGGAGATCTTCACCCGCGCCACGTCGTCGTCCGACGCGCCGGTGGTGGAGGCGGCGCCCGGTGTGACCGTGCGCCATGTGGCGGCCGGACCGTTCGAGGGACTCGACAAACAGGATCTGCCCGCCCAGTTGTGCGCGTTCACCGCGGGCGTGCTGCGCGCCGAGGCCGTGCAGCGGCCCGGCTACTACGACTTGATCCACTCGCACTACTGGTTGTCGGGGCAGGTGGGCTGGCTGGCCCGCGACCGGTGGGGCGTGCCGCTGGTGCACACCGCGCACACGCTGGCCGCGGTGAAGAACGCCGCGCTCGCGGTCGGTGACACCGCCGAGCCGATGCTGCGGGTGATCGGCGAGCAACAGGTGGTCGACGAGGCCGACCAGCTCGTCGCGAACACCCGGACCGAGGCGCACGAGTTGGTCTCGATGTACCGGGCCGAACCCGCTCGGGTGGATGTGGTGACGCCCGGCGCCGATCTCGATTGCTACACACCGGGTTCCGCGGATGCGGCACGCCGGGCACTGGGCCTGCACCCCGATTCGATGCTGCTGACCTTCGTCGGCCGCATCCAGCCGCTGAAGGCCCCCGACATTCTGCTGCGCGCGGCGGCGCCGCTGATCGAGCGGACCCGTGACGCGCGGCGGCCGGTTCGACTGCTGGTGGTCGGCGGTCCGTCGGGCAGCGGGGTGCAGACGCCGTCGGCGATGGTCGACCTCGCCGCGGAACTGGGGATCTCCGACGCCGTCACCTTTCTGCCGCCACAGCCCGCCGGCCGCCTGGCCGACGTGTATCGGGCATCGGATGTTGTTGCCGTGCCGAGTTATTCGGAGTCGTTCGGCCTGGTTGCGATCGAAGCGCAGGCGTGCGGTACCCCGGTGATCGCGGCCGACGTCGGCGGGCTGGGAGTTGCCGTCGCCGACGGACGCAGCGGGGTGCTCGTCGACGGGCATCGGATCGACGACTGGACGAACGCGCTGGAGAAACTGGTGTCGTCGCCCGACGAGTTGTCGGCGATGCGTGCGCACGCACGCGCACACGCGGAGCAGTTTTCCTGGGAGCGCACCGTCGACGCCTTGCAGGACAGTTACGCACGCGCGATGGCGTCGTTCGCCGTTGCCCCGGGGACACGTCCGGCACCCGGCGCGGGCTCCGTGCCCGGCCGGTTGTCGGGGATGCGCTGGCGCCGGCGCAGCAGGGCCACCGCCTGATCGAGGAGATCGGGTGCCAACGCACACGGACAGGAGTGATGCTCGATGAGTCACACCGATAATCTCGCCCTGCTCGAAGAGGTACTCACCGAGCGCGAGATCGCTTTCACCCGAAAGAGTTCGGGCGGTGCGCAGTCGGAGCACGTGGTGCTCGAACTGCCGGGGGAGAAGAAGCTCAAGACCACGGTGCTGTTGACCGCCGGCACGCACGGGGTCCGTGTGGAGGCGTTCGTGTGTCGTCACGCCGACGAGAACCACGAGTCGGTGTATCGCTATCTGCTCAAACGCAATCGGCGCCTCTACGGGGTCGCCTACACCATCGACAACATCGGCGACATCTATCTGGTGGGTCGCATCTCGAACGACGCACTCACCCCCGATGAGGTGGATCGGGTTCTCGGGCAGGTCCTCGAGGCCGCCGACGGCGACTTCAACACGCTGCTCGAACTCGGTTTCGCCAATTCGATTCGGCGCGAATGGGCGTGGCGGGTAGCGCGCGGCGAGTCGCTGCGCAACCTGCTCGCCTTCGAGCACCTCATCGACAAGGAGTCGCTGCCCGAGCCCACCGGTGAGCGGAGCGACGAGCTCCCCATCTGAGTCGAGCGTGCCCACTTTCGCGTCGAGCGTGCCCGGATCGGCGTTGAGCGTGCCCGGTTTCCCGTCGAGCGTGTCCACTTTCGCGTCGAGCGTGCCCGGACCGGCGTTGAGCGTGCCCGGTTTCCCGTCGAGCGTGCCCGGTTCGGCGTTGAGCGTGCCCGGTTCGGCGTTGAGCGTGCCCGGTTCGGCGTTGAGCGTGCCCGGTTCGGCGTCGAGCGTGCCCGGTTTCGCGTTGAGCGTGCCCACTTTCTCGTCGAGCGTGCCCGGATCGGCGTCGAGCGTGCCCACTTTCGCGTCGAGCGTGTCCACTTTCGCGTCGAGCGTGCCCGGATCTGCGTTGAGCGTGCCCGGCCAATCGGTCAATTCCGACGGAGATGCGCGTCACAAGGTGGCAACCAGTGTTGATACGCTCATCCCCACAGACCGGCCAACGGAGGTGCCATGAGCTTCAAGAGTCCCTACCCAGATGTCGACATCCCCAACGTCAGTGTCTATGACTTCCTGTTCGGCGACATCGACGAGGCCGATCTCGATCGCGTGGCGCTCATCGATCCCAAGACCGACACCAAGACCACTTACCGGCAGCTGATCGGCAGCATCAACGCGGCCGCCGGTGCCCTTGCCGCCCGGGGTATCGGGGTGGGCGACGTGGTGGGCATTCTGTCGCCCAATCTCCCGGTGTTCGCCACCGTCTTCCACGGCATCTTGCGCGCCGGTGCCACCGCAACCACGATCAACGCGCTGTTCACCGCTCCCGAGATCGCCAAGCAGCTCAAGGATTCTGGCGCCAAGACGCTGGTCACCATCTCGCCGATGGCGCCGCAGGCACTCGAGGCCGCCGCCGAGGCGGGCATCGCCGACGACAGTGTGTACATCCTCGACGGTGAGGGGCTCGCGGCTTCCGGACACCCCAACGCCGCCGACCTGATCGGTCCCAACCTGCCCGCACCCGATGTTTCGTTCGACCCGAAGACCCACGTCGCGGTGCTGCCCTACAGCTCCGGAACCACCGGAAATCCCAAGGGCGTCATGCTCAGTCACACCAACCTGGTGGCCAATGTCGCGCAGATCGCGCCGCTGCAGGGGATGGCCTCCGACGACGTGATCATGGCCGTGTTGCCGTTCTTCCACATCTACGGCATGACGGTGCTGCTCAACGCCGCGCTGCGCGTGCGCGCGAGCCTGGTGGTGATGCCGCGATTCGATCTCGTCGAGTTCCTGGAGAGCATTCAGAAGTACAAGGTCACCTACGCGTTCATCGCGCCGCCGGTGGCCGTCGCGCTGGCCAAGCACCCCATCATCGACAAGTACGACCTGTCGTCGCTGCACACCATGCTCTCCGGTGCCGCGCCGCTCGACGACGAACTCGGCAAGGCGGTGGCCAAGCGACTCAACCTGCACATGCTGCAGGGTTACGGCATGAGCGAGTTGTCGCCGGTGAGCCACCTGATTCCCTTCGACACCACTGCCGCGCTCGGCCTCGAAGAGCCGCCGTTGTCGTCGACCGGATGGGCGATTCCCAACAGCGAGAACAAGATCGTCGACCCGGCCACCGGCGCGGATCTGCCGCTGCCGACCGAGGGCTTGTCGGAGCCCGGTGAGCTGTGGGTGAAGGGCCCGAACGTGATGCTCGGCTACCTCAACAACGAGCAGGCCACCGCAGACACCATCGACGCCGACGGCTATCTGCACACCGGCGACATGGCACAGGTGGACCCCACCGGCTGCGTCTACATCGTCGACCGGCTCAAGGAACTCATCAAATACAAGGGCTACCAGGTGCCGCCGGCCGAACTCGAGGCACTGCTGCTCACGCATCCCAAGATCGCGGACACGGCGGTGGTCGGCGTGATCGAGGAGGAGTCGGGCGAGGAGATCCCCAAGGCCTACGTCGTGGTGCAGGCGAAGGTGGAACTCACCGAGGACGAGGTGATGGAGTTCGTCGCGACAAAGGTGGCCCCGCACAAGAAGGTGCGGGAGGTCGAGTTCATCGAGGCCATCCCGAAGTCCGCGTCGGGCAAGATCCTGCGCAAGGATCTCCGCAAGTAGCCGCGCGCCGGCCCGCTGGTTGAGTGTCTTCCCGCTGGGTGCGGGTCTGTCGCGCTGGTTGAGCGACGCCCGCTGGTTGAGCGACGCCCGCTGGTTGAGCCCTCCGCGCTGGTTGAGCGACGCCCGCTGGTTGAGCGACGCCCGCTGGTTGAGCGCCGGCCCGCTGGTCGAGCGACGCCCGCTGGTTGAGCGCCGGCCCGCTGGTCGAGCGACGCCCGCTGGTTGAGCTTGTCGAAACCACCATCCGCGGGCACGGTCGACGGCAAAGCGGGCACGCTCGACGGCAAAGTGGGCACGCTCGACGGCAAAGTGGGCACGCTCGACGGCAAAGTGGGCACGCTCGACGGCAAAGTGGGCACGGTCGACGGCAAAGTGGGCACGCTCGACTCGCGGCGACAGCCGAACACGCGATGAACTCTCCAAACGGGTGACACGTTCATCGCGATGGCGGCGGGTGGCCTGTGCGAAACTGACGGGTATGAGCAACGGCACCCTGATCCTGATGCGGCACGGCGAGAGTGAATGGAACGCGTCGAACCAGTTCACCGGATGGGTGGACGTCGCCCTCACCGACAAGGGCAGGGCCGAGGCCAAACGCGCGGGCGAGCTGCTCGTCGAACACGACGTGCTGCCCGACATCCTCTACACCTCGCTGCTGCGTCGTGCGATCACCACCGCCGACATCGCGCTCGACGCGGCCGACCGGCTGTGGATCCCGGTGGTCCGTGACTGGCGGCTCAACGAGCGGCACTACGGCAAGCTGCAGGGACTGAACAAGGCGGAGATCAAGGAGGAGTTCGGCAACGAGCAGTTCATGTTGTGGCGCCGCAGCTACGACACGCCGCCGCCGCCGATCGACCCGGACTCCGAGTACAGCCAGACCGGCGATCCGCGCTACGCCGACATCGAGGTCCCGTTGACCGAATGCCTCAAGGACGTCGTCGAACGGTTCACCCCGTACTTCCTGGACACCATTGCGGCCGACATCACGTCGGGCAAGACCGTGCTGGTGGCCGCCCACGGCAATTCGCTGCGCGCTCTCGTGAAGTACCTCGACGGCATCTCCGACGCCGACATCGCCGAACTCAACATCCCCACCGGCAACCCGCTGCGCTACGACCTCGACGACGATCTCAAGCCGCTCAATCCCGGTGGCACCTATCTCGATCCCGAGGGCGCGGCGGCCGGGGCCGCGGCGGTGGCGGCGCAGGGTCAGAAGTGACTGTGTGGTACAAGCTGTAACGCAATCGTCATGGCAAGCAAAGTGTGACGCGCGCTACATTTGAGTGCATGGTGAACGACGACGAGGTCCGAATCGATCATTCGCCTGCTCAGGAGCGCTACCAGGCGGTGCTGGTTGCCGCGGCGGATCCGGACGGATTCGATGTCGCCGAATCGCTCGTCGGATACCTCGACTACGTGTCCGAGCCCTATCAGGTGGTGCTGACGCACACCGTGATCCTCGACAGCCACTCGGGACGCGGATACGCGGCCCGGTTGGTGCGGGCCGTGCTCGACGACATTCGGCCGACCGGAAAACAGGTGGTGCCGGTGTGCAGCTACGTCCGCCGCTTCATCGAGTCGCATCCCGAATACTCCGACATGGCGGTTCCCGTCCCGCAGTGACGCACTCGCGGACGGGCGTCGGGCCGGGCCGAAACCAACCCGAACGCGGTGTGAACAGCGGTCGAACACTTCTTCGCCGTGTGTGCTGGCCGTTTGACGGCCCGTAAGCTGGAATTGTGACCGGTGGATTCGTGAGCGGCGCTGTTTTCGTCGTCGTGATCGTCGTGGCACTGGCCATCGGTGTGCTCATCGGCATCCGTGTCCATCAGCGAAGCCAGCGACCGCACTCGCGTCGTCCCGGTCGGCCCGCCCCGGCATTACAGCAGGCAGCAGCGCGCATCGAACCCGCAGAGCTCGCCGACAAACCCCGGGTGGTGCCCGAGACCGCCGAACTGCGGGCTTCGGATGTGCGGGTGACCACCGACGACGGGCGGATGACCACCGCGGGTCTGCTCAGTCTCATCGTCCGCAACTCCGAGACCGCGATCGCCGTGGTGGACCAGTTCCGCGACGTGGTCCTCTACAACCACCGCGCCGTCGACCTCGCGATGGTCCGCGACCGTCTCCTCGCCGACGCCGTGTGGGACGCCGCGAAGGAAACACTCGACACCGAGGCCGACAAACGTTTCGACTTCGAGCCGCCCGCCTCGGCGGCAGGCTTCATCTCCACCGGCCGCACGCGCGCCAACTCGGTGGAATCGGTCCGATGCGTCGCCCGCCTGGTGCGGCACGCCGACGAGCGTTATGCCGTCGTCTACGGCTTCGACGACACCGAGCACTCCCGTGTGGAGGCCACCCGGCGCGACTTCGTGGCCAACGTTTCGCACGAACTCAAGACGCCGGTCGGTGCGATCGGTCTGCTCGCCGAGGCGCTGCTGGAATCGGCCGACGACCCCGATTCCGTCGAGTACTTCGGCCGCAAGGTGGCGGCCGAGGCCACCCGGATGGGCAACATGGTGAGCGAGCTGATCGCCCTGTCGCGGCTGCAAGGCGGCGAGACCGCCGACTTCACCGAGGTCAACGTCGACCGGTTGATCGGCGAGGCCGTCGATTCGGCCACCGTGCCCGCCGAGGCCGCAGGCATCGCGCTGCGCACCGACGCACCCGCGGGACTCGTCGTGCGCGGAGACCGGGTGCTGCTGCTCACCGCCCTCAACAACCTGATCGTCAACGCCATCGCCTACTCACCGGCCAACACGATCGTCTCGATCAGCCGCCGCGTCACGCGGGTCGACGGCAGACCCATGGTGGCCATCGCCGTCACCGACCGCGGCATCGGAATCGCACAGGCCAACCAGCAGCGGGTATTCGAGCGGTTCTTCCGGGTCGACCGGGCGCGCTCGCGACAGACCGGCGGCACCGGATTGGGGCTGGCCATCGTGAAACACGTCGCCGCCAACCACGGCGGTTCCATCAGCCTGTGGAGCAAACCGGGCACGGGCTCCACGTTCACCCTCTGCATTCCGCAGGACCTCACCGCGCGTGGGTCGTGGGATGCGGACCGACCGGCCGCGGATACCGACATCGACGCCTCGCTGCCCGATTTCGGCTCCTCCGCGGTCCCCGACCCGGCACTCCCGCCGGTGCTCGCCACTCAATCAAAGGACATCGACAGGTGACTCACGTTCTGATCGTCGAGGACGAGGAATCGCTGGCCGATCCGTTGGCCTTCCTGCTGCGCAAGGAAGGTTTCGAGGCCAGCGTCGTCAACGACGGCGCACACGCGCTCGCGGCATTCGACCGGGTCAGCCCCGACATCGTGCTGCTCGATTTGATGCTGCCCGGCATGTCGGGCACCGAGATCTGCAAGTCGCTGCGGTCGCGGTCGAGCGTGCCGGTCATCATGGTCACCGCCCGCGACAGCGAGATCGACAAGGTGGTGGGCCTCGAACTCGGTGCCGATGATTACGTCACCAAGCCCTACTCCGCGCGGGAGCTCATCGCGCGCATCCGTGCCGTCCTGCGGCGCGGGGGAGAGGGTTCCGACGAGGACCTGTCCATCGGCGTGCTGGAGGCCGGACCGGTGCGGATGGACGTGGAACGGCACATCGTCGCCGTCAACGGTCAGCCGATCACGTTACCGCTCAAGGAATTCGACCTGCTCGAGTATCTGCTGCGCAACGCCGGCCGGGTACTCACCCGTGGGCAGTTGATCGACCGGGTATGGGGCGCCGATTACGTCGGCGACACCAAGACGCTCGACGTGCACGTCAAACGTCTGCGCTCCAAGATCGAACCCGACCCGGCCAACCCCAAACACCTCGTCACCGTCCGCGGGCTGGGTTACAAGCTCGAACCCTGAGCTATTCGTCGAGCCGTTCGTACTTGATGTCGGTGTCGCGGCGGCTGGTGGCCGCCGCGGTGGCCGGATGAACTGCGATGAGCCCCATGCCGTTTCGACCTCGGCACACCCGGGCGAGTTCGTCGTAGGCGGCCGCGCCGAGCAGTTCGGTGAGTTCGGGCGCATACGATTCGAACACCTGCGTGGCACCGACATGCGCGTCGGGTGATCCCGAGCAGTACCACTTGAGGTCGTGGCCGCCCTCGCCCCACCCGCGCCGGTCGTACTCGGTGATCGTGGTCTGCAGCACCTGGGTGTCGTCGGGACGCGTCACCCACTCCTGCTCCCGCCGCACCGGAAGTTGCCAGCACACATCGGGTTTCACGGTCAGCGGTTCGAGCCCGCGGCGCAGGGCCATGGCGTGCAGGGCGCAGCCGGGACCGTTGGCGAAGTCCGGGCGATTCAGAAAGATACACGCGCCCTTGTGAAGTCGGGTCTTGAGCGCCGGTTCGTCATCGAGGTCACCCTCCTCGAGGTACCCCTTGTTGCCCAGCGGGTCCTTGCCCGACCCCTTGTCGAAGAACTGCCAGTCGGAGCGCGTGAGCATCTTGACGCCCTTGGCCAGGCGTTTGCGGTCGTCCTTGTCGGAGAGATAGGCCCCGTGGCTGCAGCAGCCGTCGTCGGGGCGGCCCTCGATGATCCCTTGGCAGGCGGGGGTGCCGAACACGCAGGTCCAGCGCGACAACAGCCAGGTCAGGTCGGCTCTGATCAGGTGCTCGGCGTTGGCCGGGTCGAAGAACTCGTACCACTCGCGGGCGAAGTCGAGATCGACCTCGGGAGCAGGCGCGATGCGCGCGGGACGTGGGGGGCTGGACACGACGTCCACCGTAACCCGCCACGCAACCGGCGGTCGGTCGGCGCCGGGCACCTGCGCCCCGTGCCGAAGGCACCCACGCCCCGTGCCGAAGGCACCCACGCACCGTGCCGAAGGCACCCACACACGGACGGCGAATCGGACACGCACTACCGTGGATTCGTGCGTTTAGGAGTCCTCGACGTGGGCAGCAACACGGTGCACCTGTTGGTGGTCGACGCCCATCGCGGCGGACATCCCACCCCGATGAGTTCGACGAAGTCGGTGCTGCGACTCGCCGAACAGATCGACGGCAAGGGCCGGCTCACCGAGCGCGGGGCGCGATCGCTGGTGGAGTCGGTCGACGAGTTCACCCGGATCGCGACCAGTTCGGGGTGTGAACAAACCATGGCGTTCGCGACGTCGGCGGTACGCGACGCCACCAACAGCGACGCCGTCCTCGACCGGGTGGAGGCCGAGACCGGTCTGCGGGTGGTGGTGCTCTCCGGCCGCGACGAGGCACGACTCACGTCACTGGCGGTGCGGCGCTGGTTCGGGTGGGGCGCCGGGCGCATCCTGGCCCTCGACATCGGCGGCGGGTCGCTAGAGATGTCGAACGGGGTCGACGAGGAACCCGACGTCGCACTGTCGCTTCCGCTGGGCGCCGGACGCCTGACCCGCGAGTGGCTGCCCGACGACCCGCCGGACCGGCGCCGCATCGGGGTGCTGCGTGACTGGCTCGACGCCGAGCTCAAGGCGCCGGCGAAGGAGTTGCTCGAACCCGGCCGGCCCGATGTCGCGGTGGCCACCTCCAAGACGTTCCGCAGCCTGGCCCGGCTCACCGGTGCCGCGCCCTCGGGTGCGGGTCCGCGGGTGCGGCGGCAGTTGACCGCGAGCGGACTGCGGCAGGTGATCGCCTTCATCTCGCGGATGACCCGCGACGACCGCGCCGAACTCGAAGGGGTCAGCGCCGACCGTGCCGGACAGCTGGTTGCGGGGGCACTCGTCGCCGAGGCGGCGATGCGCGCGTTGTCGGTGGATACACTGGAGATCTGTCCGTGGGCTCTGCGTGAGGGAGTGATCCTGCGTCGTCTGGACAGCGAACCGGCCGACACGACCGAGCCGATGGCTCCCACCCGGTGACCGCGGGCGACAGCATTACATGACGAGTTGAGGACGGAGTACGCGTTTCGATGGCGAACCAACCTGGGGCGGGCAAGCCGCAATCGAACACGGGATCGGGCGGCGATGCCCCCGAGTCGCGGCCGATCTCGGTGGCCGAACTGCTGGCGCGACGCGACGCGGCGGCCGCGGAAGCGGCACAGGGGCGGGGCTCGGCCGAGGGCCGACGCTCGGCCGACGGTCGGGGTCGACGGCGCGCCGGCCGCGACGGGGCCGTCTCGGTCTCGGAACTGACCGGTGAGATCCCACGCATCACCACCGATCCCGCCCCGGCCACACCGGTGTCGAAAACACCGGCCCCGGCACCGCAAACCTCCCGGCCGGCAACCCCGCAACGTGAGACGCCGGTTCGCCCGGCGTGGGGTAACTCGCAGCCCGGTCCTTTCCCGCGGTCGAGCAGTCCGATCGCACGTCGCGCGTCACAGGACGGACCGGTGCCCGACACCGACACCGACACCTCGGCGTCGGCCTTCCGCGGCGCCACCCCCGGTGACACGCCCACCCCCACGCGGCCGTCGTTCCGGGCGCCGGAAACCCGTGACTTCCATGCCGGTGCCGTCGCCTCGCGACTGGCCACGCCGGCCGCCGAGCAGGCATCCGACGATCTCGTGGAGGCCGATCTCGAACACGCGAACGCGGTGACCGGGATCATCCCGGTGGTGGGCGACGAGCCCGACGGGGTGAGCGTGGTCGACGCCGACGACGTGGACAGCGTCGAACTCGCTGCGCCCCCGGCCCCGGCCGGCCGGACCAGCGCATTCGCCGAGGTGATGGACGACGATTTCGAGGCCTACCGAGCCTTCGCCGACGTCGAGGACGACGAGGAGCCCAAGCAGAAGCGACGCTGGTTCCGGCGGCGCGGCGCCAAGGCCGCCGGGAGGGGTGCTGCCGCCAAGGCGGCCGCCGTCGCCGACGGCACCGACGCCGAAGCCCCGACCGTCGACAAGGCCACCGGCCCCGATGTACCCGAGCCGGCGACTGCCGACTTCCCGGGCGACGAGGCGGTCGCGCTGACGCCCGCGGCGACCGAACAGTTCTCTGCCGCCGATCGCGAGGAGGCGACGGACGCGTCGCCGGCTCCCGGCACCCCGGCGCTCGAGGACCCGGCAATCGAGGCCGAGGAGAACACGTCGATGGAGCTGGTCGAGGATCTGCTCGACGTGCAGCCCGCCGCCGACGACGTGATCGCGGATTCGGAGGCACCCGTCCCGGCGACCGACACCGCGGATGTCGACGAGGACGTCGAGGGCACCGAATCTTCCTCCGCAGCCCCCGTCGTCGACGATGTAGCGGGCGAGAGGGTTCCCACTGCCGACACGTCGGCCGCGGACACAGCCACCGCCGACACGTCGGTCACCGAGACGGCAGCAGCCGGGAAGACCGACACCGCAGACACTCACGCCCCAGACACCGACACCGCAGACACCGACACCGCAGACACCGACACCGCAGACACCGACACCGCAGACACCGATACCCCAGACACCGACACCGCCCCCGCGAAGAAGGGTCGTTTCGATTCACCGCTGGCCGCGTGGCTGCTGGTGATCGGCGAGTCGATCGTCGGCCTGGCCGTGGGCGTCGGACTGTTCTGGGGCTTCACCGAGCTGTGGAAGTGGAATGTGTACTTCGCGCTCGTGCTCGCGGTGCTGGTGATCTTCGGCGTCGTGACGCTCACCCACGCGGTCCGCCGCTCCCGCGACCTGCCCACCACGCTGCTCGCGCTCGGCGTCGGCCTGATCGTGACGATCGGTCCGCTCGTGCTCCTGGCCACGTGAGCGCGACCGCGCGTCACCCATCGTCCGGCCGCGTGAGCGCAACCCGATGAAACCTGTCTCCGACATCCCGGTGGGCCTGTCCACGGCGTCGGTCTATCCCCAGAACACCGAGGCCGCGTTCGCCTACGCCGCCGACCTCGGATACGACGGTGTGGAGCTGATGGTGTGGGGGGAGTCGGTGAGCCAGGACATCCGGCACGTCGAGTACCTCTCCGAGCGCTATCAGATGCCGGTCCTGTCCATCCACGCACCGTGCCTGCTGATCTCCCAGCGCGTGTGGGGCCGCGATCCGCTGGCGAAACTGGCGCGGGCCGTGCAGGCGGCCGAGGACCTCGGCGCGAGCACCGTGGTGGTGCATCCGCCGTTTCGCTGGCAGCGCGCGTACACCGCAGCGTTCGACGACCTCGTCGCCGATCTGGAATCGTCGAGTGACGTCGACGTCGCGGTGGAGAACATGTTCCCGATGCGCGCCGACCGCCTCTTCGGGGCCGGTGATCGTTCGGCGAAACGCCTGATCACCCGGGGCGGACCGGGGTTGGCGGCCTCGGCGTTCGGCAAATCGACCGACCCCACCGACGACGGATACGCCCACTACACACTCGACCTCTCGCACACCGCCACCGCGGGCGTCGACGCCGTCGCCCTGTTCGAGCGGATGGGATCGCGGCTTTCTCACCTGCATCTCGCCGACGGCAGTGGCGCGGCCACCGACGAACACCTCATCCCCGGCGACGGCTCTCAGCCGTGCGCCGAGATCTGCCGGCGCCTGGCGGCCTCCCACTTCACCGGCGCGGCGATCCTCGAGGTCGGCACCGGCGCGGCCCGCACCAAACCCGAACGAAGCGCCCTGTTGTCGCGCGCGCTCGAGTTCGCCCGGCAGCATCTCAAACGCGAGACCATACCCACCGCTTCGACATGAATCCCAGGAGCAGGCGATGAGCAAGCTGTCGGAGTTGTCGACCCTCACCAGAGACGACACGGCCACACCGCGCATCGGTGACGGCGAGCGGCCCCACCTCGTCTACACCGCGACGATCGATCCGGTGTTCACCATCGGCCCCAAGGTGCACGGCGGTTCCATGCAGATGCTGGTCGCGCACGCCGCACGCCGGGCGTTCGACGAACTCGCCGCACCCGATGACCGGACCGTCAGCGGCAGCGAGCTGGTGCCCGTCGCGATCGCCAGTGACTATCTGTCGGCACCCGACCCCGCCGAGGTCCAGCTCGAGGTGACCCTGCGCAAACGCGGACGCACCGTGTCGCTGCTGCATGTCGACCTGTGCCAGAACGGGCGCACCATGGTGTCCTCGTCGGTCACACTGGCCCGGCCGGAGACCGGACGGCCGCATCACTCGGCGCCGACGCTGCTCGACGGCGTGCCGGTCACCCCGGTGGACGGCGGCATCGACATCGACTCGTCGCCGGTGTCGGAGGTGATGCATCTGGGGCCCGCGCTGGACCTGGTGCTCGATCCGCAGACCTTCCCGGTGGTCAGCGGCGACACCGGCGAGCCGGTGGTCCGGGGCTGGACCAGACCCAAGGGCTGCGACCCCGACGCCGACTTCACGGTCCTGATCTGCGACATCTCGCCACCGGTGGTGATGAACCTCGCGTTGTTCGGCTGGGCACCCACCCTTCAGCTCACCACCTACGTGCGCCGCGAACCGGCGCCGGGATGGCTTCGGTTCGCGGCGACGAGCTCCGAGGTGGGACCCGGGATGTTCGAGGAGGATCACCTCGTGATGGACTCGACGGGGGCCGTGGTGGCCCAATCCCGGCAGCTCGCGTTGGTGCCCCAGCACCGGCACTGACCCCCCGCGGCACCACCGGATCGCACCGCACCGACGAAAGGCTCGAAGGACGTGACCGAACGTATCGCCATCATCGGCGGCGGAAAGATCGGCGAGGCATTGCTGGCCGGCCTGATGGGCGCGGGCACCCCGGCCAAGAACCTGGTGATGGCCGAGAAGAACGAGAAACGGTCCACCGAGATCGCCGACGAGTACGGCGTGCTGGTCAGCGACATCCGGGCGGCAGCCGAGGGCGCACAATACGTGTTCCTCGCCGTCAAACCCGAGGACGTCGACGCCGTGCTTCGTCAACTGTCGTCGGCCGACGACCCGGGCGAATCCGAACGCGTCACGGTGAGCCTGGTGGCCGGGTTGCCGACGGCCCGCTACGAGCAGGTCCTGCAGGCCGGTTCCCCGGTGGTGCGGGTCATGCCGAACACCCCGATGCTGGTCAACGAGGCGATGTCGGCGGTGTCGGCCGGACGCCATGTGGACGCCGAGCAACTCGGCGCCGTGGTGCGGCTGCTCGAGTCGGTCGGCAAGGTCACCGTGATCCCCGAACGACTGATGGATGCGGTCACCGCGCTGTCCGGGTCGGGACCGGCGTATGTGTTCCTGATGGCCGAGTCGATGATCGACGCGGGCGTCGCGCTGGGCCTGTCACGACAGCAGGCCACCGAGATGACCGTGCAGACGATCCGCGGCGCGGGCATCCTGATGAGTGACTCGGGGTTGTCGCCGGTGGATCTGCGGGCGGCGGTCACCTCGCCGGGCGGAACCACCGCGGCCGCGATCCGCGAACTGGAGTCCGGCGGGCTGCGGGCCGCGATGTACCGTGCCACCGAGGCCGCCGCCGCAGCGAGTTCGCGGGCCGGACATCGAGCCGATGTTGAGGGTTTGGGTGGTGGACGCGCCGAACGCGGGACCCTATGAATAGTGGGTTACCGGCCAGAAAACCCCAGCATGTTGTGGTCGACGCGAAGAATCCGTCGGTTTCCTGGCAACTCACGTCGCTTTTTTCACATCTGCCACGCTAAGCTCCTTTAAGCACGTGCGTGTCTGGTGTCCGCCGGAGGGGAAGCCGGCGGCCGCGACGCGTGCTCCGGAGGTATGAGTTTTTATGGCTGCTGAGACTCCTGGTGACAGGACAGGCGCGGTGGGCAACACAGGCTCGGGTTCGCAGTTCCTGACCGTCGCCGAAGTCGCGTCGCTGATGCGCGTATCGAAGATGACCGTCTACCGCCTCGTCCACAACGGGGAACTGCCCGCCGTTCGCGTCGGCCGGTCGTTCCGCGTGCATGCCAAGGCCGTGCACGACTATCTGGAGACGTCTTACTTCGACGCCGGTTAGACCCGCAGGCACCCGGCCACCGCGTCGCGCCGCGGGAAGATGTGCATCTCGGCTCCCGCCCACCAACGGCTCCGTCCGGCCGGTGGGCGGGAGTTCTCGTGTCCTGTGGGCACCCCGCAGCCCGTCATGCGTCGACCTGATTTCGCTGTATGAGGGGGCGGCCGGTAGTGTTGATCCTCGCGTACCCGACCTCCCGGCATGGTGACGGTGGGTGTGACGGCCCAGTTCCGTATGGTGCGGAATTTTCCGTACTCGGCGGAACCCCCGGGCCGATGAGACAGCGTGAAGTGAGGAAGTGGCCCGATGGGTTCTGTGATCAAGAAGCGCCGCAAGCGCATGTCGAAGAAGAAGCACCGCAAGCTCCTTCGTCGTACCCGCGTGCAGCGTCGCAAACTCGGCAAGTGAGTCACCCGCCCCGCGACCCGGGGCGAGTGTGACCCACGGTCGGAAGAGAACCCGCGTACGCGCGGGTTCTTTTCATGTCGGGACGTTCCCGATCACCTCGTGGCGCGTGCCGGGATAGCCTGAACCCCATGTCCGACACTGCGCAGGTGCCCAGAACCGTCCTGGTGACGGGCGCATCGACCTTCCTCGGCGGCTACCTGGTCGCGCGGCTCGCCGCGAACCCCGAGGTCGAGCGTGTGTTGGCGGTCGATTCGCGCGTCCCGCGCAAAGATCTCATGCGGCGCATGGGTCGGGCGGAATTCCTGCGACTCGACATCCGGCGGCCGGTGATCGCCAAGGCGATCGCGCACTACGAGGTCGACACCGTGGTGCACGCCGCCACGTCGATCATGGACACCGCGGCGCACTCCGCGGCGATCAAGGAATTCACTCTGCTCGGGGCGATGCAGGTGTGTGGTGCCTGCCAGCGCAGTCCGTCGGTCAAACGCCTCGTCCTGCGCTCGAGCGGCATGGTGTACGGGTCCAGCGCGCGCGATCCGTCGCACTTCGCCGAGGAGACCCCTGCGGTGCGTGAGCCGCGCTGGGGTTTCGGCCGGGATCTGCTCGACGTCGAGGGTTACGTGCGTGGGCTGGCGCGACGCCGCCAGGACATCGACGTCACCATCCTGCGTCCGCAGGCGATGCTGGGGCCACGGATCACCACGCGGATGGGTTCGTATCTCTCGATGCCCGTGGTGCCCACGGTCATCGGATTCCAGCCGCGCCTGCAGTTCCTGCACGAGGAGGACGCGCTGGCCGCGATGGAACACGTCGCGCTGGCCGGCCGGCCCGGAACGTTCAACATCGCCGGCGACGGAGTGGTCACGCTGACGCAGGCCGTGCGCCGCCTCGGGCATCTCGAGTTGCCGGTGCCCAGCGGACTGCTCGCACCGGTCACGGGCGTGCTGCAGGACCTGCGGTCAGCCAGGTTGCGCTCCTCGCAGACCGAATTCCTCACCTACGGCCGGGTGCTCGACACCACCCGGATGCGAACCGAACTCGGCTTCGCGCCGCGCTACTCCACGAAGGACACCCTCGACGACTTCATCGAGCGCAGCTCGGTGTCGCCGGTGATCAGCGTCGATACGTGGCGGAGTCTGGAGCGGCGCGTGGTGTCGGCGGCACACCGGCTGGCGTGATGGTTTCTGGCAGGTCCGGCATTAACGATTTGCTCAACTGTATCGGCGCTGCGCAGGTGCACAGCGACGTCGTACCGCCTAAACTTGGGCGGTAGTCCAAGTCCGACGCGAAGCAGACCGCGAGGCTTGTGAACTTCTTCGGAATCTGCGCAGGGCGCATCGTTGTTGGGGGTGGCCTTTATGTCGAATCGCTCGTCAAGCGATGCTCGAACGGCAAAGGTCATCCAGCTCTACGCCAGCCCGTCCGGTGCCGTCGCGTCCGATCCGCGCGAGAGCGGCCGGCGGCGTCACCCGAGTCAGACGATGGAGCGACCGCGACGCGATCCCACACTCGGGCACCCCAACACCGACGGGTTCGGCGGTACGTCGGCACAGATCACCCCCATCAGTGACAACGTCGCGCTCACCGCGGACTCGCTCGGCGTCGAACAGCGCGGCCCCGCACGCAGCCCGCTGTTCAGCCTCGGTGGCATTCGCGGTGCAGTGGCCGATTCGCTCACCGCCACCGCCGGATTCATCCGGGAACGCATGACCGGCGATTACGAGGTCGACGACTTCGGTTTCGACCCGCACTTCACCGAGGCGGTGTGGTACCCCGCGATCCGGCAGCTCTACGAGAACTGGTTCCGCGTCGAGGTGACCGGCGTGGAGAACCTCCCCGACTCCGGCGGTGCGCTGCTGGTGGCCAACCATGCCGGCGCGATCCCGGTGGACGCGATGATGACCAGCCTCGCCGTCCACGACAATCATCCCGCCGGACGCTACTTGCGAATCCTCGCCGCCGACATGGCTTTTGACATTCCCGGTGTCAGCGAGGTGGCACGCCGGATCGGCGCCACACTGGCCTGCGCCAATGACGCCGACCGCCTGCTGAAGGCCGGCGAGCTCACTGCGGTGTGGCCCGAGGGCTACAAGGGAATCGGCAAGCTCTACCGCGATCGGTACAAGCTGCAGCGGTTCGGCCGCGGCGGCTTCGTCACCACCGCGCTGCGCAACGCCGCCCCGATCATCCCGGTCTCCATCGTGGGGTCCGAGGAGATCTACCCGATGATCGCCGACCTCAAACCGATCGCGCGCATCCTCGGCATGCCGTATCTCCCGGTGACGCCGACCTTCCCGTGGCTCGGTCCGCTCGGGTTGGTACCGCTGCCGTCGAAGTGGCACATCCACTTCGGGCGCCCCATCGAGACCGGCGGGTACGACGAGTCGGCCGCCGACGACCCGATGGTGATCTTCGACGTCACCGACCACGTCCGCGAGGAGATCCAGCAGACCCTGTTCCGGATGCTGAGCCGCCGCGGAAGTGTCTATTTCGGCTGAGCGGGTGGCCGAGCCGGTACCGGTGTGCCCAGCCGGCAGGAATAGAGTTGTGTGGTGAGCTTCGACGCCGATCTCGGCCCCATCAGTTTTGTTGTCGTGCAATTTCCTTCGAGTCCGGTCGGCCCGGCTGGGTTCGACACGCTGCGAGCGCTGGTCGCCGCCGGGCGTATCAACGTACTTGACGTGGAGTTCGTGGGCCGTGACGCCGACGGTGGGCCCGCGCGGCTCGACGCGGCGCAACTCGGTGTCGCCGACCTGGCCGGCGCCGACAGCCACCTGATCGATGACGACGACGTCGCCACCGCGGCGGCCGGATTGTCGGCGGGTGAGGTCGCGGCCATCGTCGTCTACGAGGACCTGACCTTCCTGCAGGTGATCGAGGGCTGGCGGGCCGACGGAGGCTCGGTGATCTCGGAGGGACCGGTGCTTCTCGACGATCTGATCGGCGCGCTCGATGCCACGGAAGGAGACCGGCGATGAGTCTGTTGAAGACGGCGGCGAGGGCCGCGGTGGCCAGTTCGGTGCACGGACGGGTGCAGCGCCGTCAGCAGGAACGCTGGGCCGCCCAACCCGTCGCGCAGGCACCTGTGCAGCAGGTGCCGGTACAACAGGCACCGGTACAACAGGCACCGGTACAGCAGGCACCGGTCCAGCAGGCGGCTCAGCCTGCCGCCGACCCGAGGACCGAGCTGATGAACTCGCTGACCGCGCTGCGGTCGGCCGGTGTGGTCTCCGACGCCGAGTTCGCCGACATCTCGTCGCGCATCTTCGCCTGACCTCGCCGAGCCGGCGATCCGGTCGGCGGCCGCCACGTAGGCTGTCCGCAGATCGTCGGCGGATGCAAGGAGGCATCGGGTGCGTGCAGTGGTGTGTCACGAGGGCGAACTGCGTGTCGAGGAGATCGACACACCCCGACCCGGTCGGGGACAGGTGCTGCTCAAAGTGGTTCGCACCGGAATCTGCGGCTCCGACCTGCACGCCCGCACCCATTGCGACGAGACCGCCGCGGTGACCGCCGCGGTGGGCTACGACTTCATGCGGTCCACCGATCGGGTGGTACTCGGCCACGAATTCGTCGGCGAAGTGGTGTCCTACGGCCCCAAGTGCCGTGAGAAGTGGACCCCGGGCACCCTGGTGGCCGCGCTGCCGATCATCACCCAGGACTCCGACGCGCACCTGATCGGCTTCAACACCGCCGCACCCGGTGCGTTCGCCGAGTACGTGGTGGTGGCCGAGGACATGACCCTGTCGGTGCCCGACGGTGTGCCCGTCGAGCAGGCCGCGCTCACCGAGCCGCTGTCGGTTGCGGTGCACGCGGTGAACCGCGGTGATGTGGGCAAACGCGACGTGGCGGTGGTGGTCGGCTGCGGGCCCATCGGGCTGTCGGTGATCCTGGTGCTCAAGGCGAACGGCGTCAAGACCGTCATCGCCTCCGACCTCTCGGCGGGCCGCCGCGACCTGGCCCGGCGCTGCGGCGCCGACGTCGTGGTGGATCCGACCGTCGACTCCCCGTGGGACATCGCCGCCGCCAAGGGCAAATACATCACCCGTACCGGCGATCTCCTCGGCGCGGCGTTCGACGCCATGCGGATACTGCGGCGCATTCCCGGCCTGCCGTGGTGGCGGGTGATCCCGCTCGGTGATCGGCTCGGTGCCACCCCGAGCGGTCCGGTCGTATTCGAATGCGTCGGCGTGCCCGGGATGATCGAGCAGATCGCCACCAACACGCCGATGCGCTCACGGATCGTGGTGGTCGGGGTCTGCATGCAGACCGA
Source organism: Gordonia sp. NPDC003425 (assembly GCF_053588635.1). Lineage (NCBI taxonomy): Bacteria > Bacillati > Actinomycetota > Actinomycetes > Mycobacteriales > Gordoniaceae > Gordonia > Gordonia sp. NPDC003425. The sequence continues at coordinate 209,726 of NZ_JBSFQI010000006.1, forward strand.
CACCTTCCGTCCGGCGATGGCGATCAACAAGGAACTCGATCTTCGGTTCGTGATCTACTACGACCCCGCCGAATTCCGCACCGCGCTGCACCTGATCGCCGGCCGCAAGGTGGACGTGACGCCGCTGCTCACCGGCACCATCGGATTGCACGCGGTGGCCGAGGCGTTCGAGACCCTCGGTGCGGCGCAGCACCACGCGAAGATCCTCATCGACCCGTCGAGCTCCGTCTCGACGCTGTAGCGCACGGCCGCGCGAAGCAGGCCCGCGTCCGGACGCCGGGGGGCTGGGGGCCGGGCGGGAGGCGTGGGGGCAGGCCCGGCGTCGAAAGTAGGGGAGGAATATCCTTCCCCCACTTTTGCGACCTTCCCCGAGAAAAAACCCGGGGAGGAGGCCGAAAGTAGGGGAGGAATATCCTTCCCCTACTTTCGGCAGGGCAGACGCCGGGAGCAACCCTACTTTCGGCAGGCAGGCGCCGGGAGCAACCCAGGGCGAGCGGCAGGCAGGCGCCGGGGAGCAACCCAGGACGACACGCAGGCCGGGAGCAACCCCGGCACACAGACTCAGCCCTTGTTCCGCCACAGCTTCACCGCAGTGGCGGCGGCGCCGGTCGCCGCGCCCACCACCAGGGCGGTCGACGCCCCGTACTTCGCCGCCTTGCGGGCGGTGCGGAAGTCGTACATCTCCCAGCCGCGCACCTTCGCCACCTCCTTGAGGTCGGCGTCGGGATTGATCGCCACCGCCGTGCCCACCAGCGAGAGCATCGGCACGTCGTTGTGCGAGTCGGAGTAGGCGGTGCACCGTTTGAGGTTGAGGCCCTCGCGAATTGCCAACGCGCGCACCGCATGTGCCTTACCCGGTCCGTGCAGGATGTCGCCGACGAGGCGCCCGGTGAACTTGCCGTCGACGCTTTCGGCCACGGTGCCCAGCGCGCCGGTCAGCCCCAGATGGTCGGCGATGGTCTGCGCGAGTTCCAGCGGGGTGGCGGTGACGAGCCACACCTGCTGGCCCGCGTCGAGGTGCCGCTGCGCCAGTGCCCGGGTACCCGGCCAGATCTTGTCGGCGATGTAGTCGTCGAAGATCTGCTCGCCCAGATCGGCCAGTTCGGCGGTGGATCGACCGGCGATGAAGCTCAGCGCCTTGTCGCGGCCCTCGGCCACGTCCTGCGCGTTCTCCTTGCCGGTGATGCGGAACTTGGCCTGCGTCCACGCGAAGTCGAGGACGTCGGAGTAGGAGAAGTACTTGTGTGCCGCGAGGCCGCGGGCGAAATGAACGATGGAGGCACCCTGAATCAGGGTGTTGTCCACGTCGAAGAACGCGGCGGCGGTCAGGTCGACGGGGGTGTCGGGTTCGGTTTCGGTGGGCGGCCGCGATCGCAACGAGTCCACGGCGGCCTTGGCGCTGGCCTCGCCGGCCAACGTCTGCCGCAACTCCTGGGCGGTCTGGCGAAAGCGTCCCGTCGCAGCCGTCGCACGTTCGGAGATCCAGGTGGTCACCCGGCCCGACTCGTCCTCCTCGACCACCTCGAACTCCGCGTCGGGGTCGAGCTCATCGGCATGCAGACCGCCCAGCGGGCCGTCGACCTCGGCGGCGTGACCCTCCCAGTCCTCGCCGCTTCGCCCCGATTCCGGTTCGGCCCCGTCGGCCTGGCTCTCCGAGCCCGGAACCCCATCCTCAGAGGTCACACCCACATTCCACCTCTCACGCCCGCGCTTGCTGCCCAACCCGGTCTCATCCAGATTAGCCGTGGTGTCAGACTGAACTGGCCCCGATACCGAAGGAGTTCCGCCGATGATCACCTTGCTGACCCGGGCCGGGTGTTCGGCCTGCGAAACGGCCTTGCACGACCTCCAACGGATCTGCGGCGAATTGTCCGAACCCCTCGAAGTGGTGGACGTCGACCGCGCCGCCGCCGACGGTGACCGCGAATTGCGCGCCGAGTTCGGCGACCGGTTGCCGGTCATCCTGCTCGACGGCTCCGAGCACGGCTACTGGGAGGTCGACGAGGCGCGGCTGCGCGAGGATCTCGCGGCGCGCAGCGCCTGACGGGGTCGCCGACCCCGCCCCGACGCGGGAGGGCTAGGCTGACACGCATTCGCTGATCTGGTGAAAGTGGGTGTGCGGGAATGAGCGTCGGTTCGGAGGTCGACCACATACCCGAACCGTCGGTTGCCCGTCTCGCGACGTATCTGCACGTGCTGCGCTCGTTCACCCAGCGCGGCGCCCTGGTGGCCTCGAGCAATCAGGTCGCCACCGCGGCCGGGGTCAACCCGGCGATCCTGCGCAAGGACCTCTCGTATGTGGGGGCCAACGGCGTGCGCGGCGTGGGCTACGACGTCAGCAGGCTGATCGCCCGCATCGCCCTGGCACTGCACACCGACAACGTCCACAGCGTCGCACTGGTCGGAGCGGGATCGCTGGGCCGGGCGTTGGTCGCCCACACCGGATTCGGACGGGGATTCCGTGTCGTGGCGATGTTCGACGATGACCCACACCTGATCGGCACCACGATCGACGACGTGCAGGTGCTCCCGCTCGCCGACATCGCGACGCTGACCGATCACGCCGAACCGGTCGCGATCGGGGTCATCGCCACCGCACCCGAGGCGGCGCAGGCGGCCTGCGATGCGCTGACGGCGGCCGGGGTGCGACAACTGCTCAACGTCACCACGGCCACCTTGTCGACGGAGTCCGATGTCGTCGTGCGTCAGGTTGATCTAGCCTTGGAGATGCAGGTGTTGGCGTTTCACGCGTCACGTAGCCCGCTGCCCGCCCCGCAGGGCGTGCCGCGGCCCGGCGGCCTGCGGACGGTCGAGTAGGGGCGGACGGTCGAGTAGGGATGGAAACGGTGACGGTGTGAGTGTTCTGTTGTTCGGGGTCAGCCATCGAAGCGCGCCCGTCGACGTGCTGGAGCGGCTCGCGGTCTCCGACGACGACCGGCCCAAACTGGTCGACGACCTGCTCTCCTCCCGTGCGGTCTCCGAGGCGATGCTGGTCTCCACCTGCAACCGGGTGGAGATCTACGCCGTCGTCGACGCCTTTCACCCCGCGCTCGAAGCAGTGGGGGCCGTGCTCGGCGACCACTCCGGCATGACCATCAACGAACTCACCCGCCACGCCTACGTCCGCTACTCCGAGGCCGCCGTCGAACACCTCTTCACCGTGGCCGCGGGACTCGATTCGATCGTCGTCGGCGAACAGCAGATCCTCGGACAGATCCGTAACGCCTACCTCAACGCCGACGCCAACAAATCCGCCGGGCGCGCGCTACACGAGCTGGCCCAGCAGGCGCTGCGTGTGGGCAAACGGGTCCACACCGAGACCGGCATCGACCGGGCCGGTGCGTCGGTGGTTTCGGTGTCGCTGCACCGGGCGAAGGGTCTGCTCGGCGGCGACACCGCCACCCTGCGTCGCGCCGTGGTGATCGGCGCCGGCGCCATGGGCGGGCTGGCCACCGCCCATCTCGCGCGGGAGAACGTGGAACGGCTCGTGGTGGTCAACCGGACCGTCGCCAACGCCGAACACCTGGCCCGCAACGTCGCCGCCAACCACGGCATCGAGGTCGACGGCATCGGATTCGACGGCCTGCCCGAGGCGATGGCTACCGCGGACGTGGTGGTGGCCTGCACCGGGTCGATCGGCACCGTGGTCAGCGTCGGCGACGTGCACTCGGCACTCGCCGCGCGCACACCAGGCTCGCCGCCGCTGGTCATCTGCGACCTCGGTCTGCCCCGCAACGTCGACCCGGCCGCGGCCCGCCTCCCCGGCGCCCACATCGTCGACATCGACCAACTGCGCGGCGACTCCGCGGCCAAGGCGGCCGCGAACGATGAGGCGGCCGCCCGGGCGATCGTGGCCGCCGAACTCGCCGACTACCTCACCCTGCAGCGTCAGGCGGAGGTCACCCCCACCGTCGCGGCGCTGCGCCAGCGCGCCGCCGACGTGGTGGAGGCCGAGATCCTGCGGCTCGAGACCCGGCTGCCCGACCTCGATGACCCGCAACGCGACGAGGTGGCCAAGGCGGTGCGCCGCGTCGTCGACAAACTGCTGCACGCGCCCACCGTGCGGGTCAAGCAACTCGCGTCGACACCCAACGGCGACCACTACGCCGAGGCGCTGCGCGAACTCTTCGAGCTCAAGCCGGGTGCCGCCGAATCGGTGTCGGCGCCCGAGAGCGGACTCGAAGAGACCGAGCAGGGTGACCGTTGACCCAACCTGACCCGATCCGGATCGGCACCCGCGGTTCCCTGCTGGCGCGCACCCAGTCGCAGACGATCGCCGACGCGCTGACCGCCGCCGGACATCCCGCCGAACTCGTCATCATCCGCACCGACGGGGACGCGTCGGCGGCGCCGGTCACCGAAATCGGTGTCGGGGTGTTCACCACCGCCATCCGCAACGCGCTGCACGCGCGCGAGATCGACGTCGCCGTGCACTCCTACAAGGACCTGCCCACCGCACCCGATCCGGGCCTGCTGATCGCTGCCGTCCCGCCTCGCGAAGATCCGCGAGATGCGCTGGTCAGCAGGGGTAACCTGGTGTTGGGAGCGCTTCCGCCGGGATCGGTGATCGGCACCTCGTCGCCACGGAGGGCGGCGCAGCTTAGAGCATTGGGTCTCGGTTTGGAAATCCGCCCCCTACGAGGCAACCTTGATTCTCGGTTGGGCAAAGTCGCCGGCGGCGAACTCGATGCAGTCGTGGTCGCCCGCGCCGGACTCGTTCGTATCGGTCGTGCCGCAGAGGTCACCGAGGCGTTCGACCCGGTGGTCCTGCTACCGGCTCCGGCACAGGGCGCACTGGCTGTGGAGTGCCGCTCCGACGATGCCCGACTGGTGAGAATTCTCGCCGAGTTGGACGACGAGTCCACCCGCGCGGCGGTCGACGCCGAACGTGCGGTGCTGGCGGCACTCGAGGCCGGTTGCACCGCGCCGGTCGGAGCGATCGCCGAGGTGGTCGAGTCGATCGACGACGACGGGCGCATCTTCGTCGAACTGTCGCTTCGCGCGGCGGTGGCGGCCGAGGACGGATCCGATGTGATCCGCGCTTCGGTGGTGGGACCCGTCGCGCGTGCAGACCAACTCGGCAAGGACCTCGCCGCCGAACTGCTGGATCTGGGAGCGGGCGAACTGATCGGCTCCTAGCAGCAGAGAACGAACTGCAGCCCTCGCCGCGAGGGCAGGAGAGTGCGAACGCATGAGCCGTACGAAGAAGGCCAACCCTGGGCGCATCTTGTTCGTGGGATCCGGTCCCGGGGATCCCGACCTGCTCACCGTGCGTGCGCGGACGGTGATTCACAACGCGACCACCGCCTACATCGACCCCGACGTCCCGGCCGCGGTCGTGGAGATGCTCGGAGCCGCGCACCGATCGGAGTCCGACGACACCGGACGCCGCAGCGACGCCGGGCGCAAGAACGCGGCCGGCAAGACATCATCGGCGTCCGATGCCGGTACACCTGCGGGGTCTGATTCTGCGGGGTCTGATTCTGCGGGGTCTGATTCTGCTGCGCGGGAGTCCACTGCGTCCGAGCCGGACCAGAACCCCGCCGACAGCACCACCGTCGACAACACCACTGCCGACGACGCGTCCGAGGCCGCCGATCAGGTGGTGCATCCGGCGCTCGGCGATCCCACCGAGGTGGCCAAGACGCTGGTTGCCGCCGCCAAGGCCGGCCGCGACGTGGTCCGCGTCGTCTCGGGCGATCCGCTGACCACCGATTCCGTGCTCGCCGAGGTCCACGCGGTGGCGCGCACCGCTCTCGCCTTCGAGGTGCTGCCCGGGCTGCCCGCCGCCTCGGTGGTGCCCAGTTACGCGGGTATGCCGCTCGGTTCGAGTCACACCGAGGCCGACGTGCGCGCCGAGGGTGTCGACTGGGCGGCACTGGCCGCCGCACCCGGCCCCCTGGTGTTGCACGCGACGTCGGGTCACCTCGCCGAGACCGCGAGCGCGCTGACCGAGCACGGGCTGGCCCCGCAGACCCCGGTGGCCATCACCATCAACGGCACCACCTGCGCACAGCGCACCATCGAGGCCACGCTGGCGTCGGTCAACGAACTGGGCAATGCGCTCACCGGGCCGCTGGTCCTGACCATCGGCAAGGTGGTCAGCCAGCGCAGCAAGCTGTCGTGGTGGGAGTCGCGTGCGCTGTACGGCTGGACCGTGCTGGTGCCGCGCACCAAGGATCAGGCCGCCGACATGAGCGAGCGTCTCGTCGGGCACGGCGCCATCCCCAAGGAGGTGCCGACCATCGCGGTGGAACCGCCGCGCAGTCCGGCCCAGATGGAAAGGGCCGTCAAGGGATTGGTCGACGGCCGCTACCAGTGGGTGGTGTTCACCTCCACCAACGCGGTGCGTGCCGTGTGGGAGAAGTTCGCCGAGTTCGGCTTGGACGCGCGTGCCTTCTCGGGCGTCAAGATCGCCTGCGTCGGCGAGGCCACCGCGGAGAAGGTGCGGGCCTTCGGCATCAACCCTGAACTCGTGCCGTCGGGCGAGCAGTCCAGCCTGGGCCTGCTCGAGGATTTCCCGCCTTACGACGACGTGTTCGATCCGGTGGACCGAATCCTGTTGCCGCGCGCCGACATCGCCACCGAGACGCTGTCCGAGGGGCTGCGCGACAGGGGCTGGGAGATCGACGACGTGACCGCGTATCGCACCGTGCGCGCCGCACCGCCGCCCGCCGAGACCCGCGAGATGATCAAGACCGGCGGCTTCGACGCGGTGTGCTTCACGTCGAGTTCGACGGTGCGCAACCTGGTGGGCATCGCGGGAAAACCGCACGCGCGCACCATCGTCGCCTGCATCGGACCCAAGACCGCCGAAACCGCAACGGAATTCGGCCTGCGGGTGGACGTGCAGCCGGAAACCGCCTCGATCCCCGATCTGGTGGACGCGCTCGCCGAGCACGCCGCACGCCTGCGTGCCGAAGGCGCGCTGCCCCCGCCGCGTAAGAAGTCGCGCCGGTCGCGCTCGTAGGAGGTGTGCCGATGGCACCGGTGATCCGACCCCGACGGCTCCGCACCACGCCCGCCATGCGGCGGCTGGTGGCGGAGGCGACGCTGCGTCCCGCCGACCTCGTGCTGCCGATGTTCGTCGCCGACGGCATCGACGACCCGCGCCCCATCTCGTCGATGCCCGGCGTGGTGCAGCACACCTACGATTCGCTGCGCAAGGCCGCCGACGAGGCGGTGCGCGCCGGAGTGGGCGGGCTCATGCTGTTCGGGGTGCCCGCCGCCGCCGACAAGGACTCCCGGGGCAGCGGCGCCGACGACCCGGACGGCGTGCTCAACCGGGCGCTGAGTCTGCTCGCCGACGATCTCGGTGACGCCACCGTGCTGATGGCCGACACCTGCCTCGACGAGTTCACTGACCACGGTCACTGCGGCGTGCTCGACGCGGCGAACCGCGTCGACAACGACGCCACGCTCGACCGCTACGTCTCGATGGCGCTGGCGCAGGCGCGCGCGGGCGCGCACCTGCTCGGGCCGTCGGGGATGATGGACGGCCAGGTGGCCGCGATCCGCGGCGCACTCGACGCCGAGGGCCACACCGACACCGGAATCCTCGCCTACGCGGCCAAGTACGCGTCGGCGTTCTACGGGCCGTTCCGCGAGGCCGTCGGGTCGTCGCTGCAGGGCGATCGGCGCACCTACCAGCAGGACGGCGCCAACCGCATCGAGGCGCTGCGCGAGGTACGCCTCGACCTCGAGGAGGGCGCCGACATCGTGATGGTCAAACCCGCGATGAGCTACCTCGACATCGTGCGCGACGTCGCCGAGATGTCCGACGTCCCGGTGGCCGCCTACCAGATCAGCGGCGAGTACTCGATGATCACCGCCGCCGCCGAACGCGGCTGGATCGACCGCGACGCCGCCATCCTGGAATCGCTCACGTCCATCCGCCGCGCCGGCGCGTCGATCATCCTCACGTATTGGGCAGCCGAGGTCGCGACCCGCCTCACCTGACCGTCGAGCGTGCCCAGTTCCGCGTCGAGCGTGCCCACTTCCGCGTCGAGCGTGCCCGCGGATGGTGGTTTCGACAAGCTCAACCAGCGGGGGAGTACTCAACCAGCGGGGGAGTGCTCAACCCAGCGGGGGCGGCGGGTCGAGCGTGCCCAGTTCCGCGTCGAGCGTGCCCGGTTGCGCGTCGAGCGTGCCCGCGGATGGTGGTTTCGACAAGCTCAACCAGCGGGGGAGTGCTCAACCAGCGGGGGCGGCGAGTCGAGCGTGCCCACTTCCGCGTTGAGCGTGCCCAGTTCCGTGTCGAGCGTGCCCGGTTCCGTGTCGAGCGTGCCCACAACCGGGGCTCGGTGCGTACCGGACACTCCCCACCGCCTCGGATCGGAGTGTCTACCCTGGTAGCCATGTCCGCATCCACCGACCCGACGCAGCGCTCGGGTACGCCCGAGCCCGACGATGGCGGGGTGGGCCGCAAGCGGCCGAAGCTCGTCGACTCGATGGCCATCGCCACCGAACTCTGGATCGTCGTCATCATCGCGCGGACCGTGGCCTTGGGAGCGCAATACCCCACCGCCCGCAGGCTCATGGACGAACGCATCGCGGGATTGCCGGCCGATACCCCCAAGTCGGAAGTCGACGTCCTCGGTGCGCCTTGGCTGCTGATCACGGTGATGGCGATCATCGCCGCCGTGCTGGTCGCGGCCTCCCTGACCGTGGTCTTGTTCGCCCGACGCGGATACTCCTGGGCCCGGTTCGTGCTCGGTGCGATGGGCTTCTACATCGTCGTCGACCTGGTGTTCTCGTTCTTCGCCGACATCGACCCGCGATGGTCGATGATCCCGCTGGTGATCGGGGGGATCGCCGCGCTGGGCGCCACCGTGCTGCTGCTGCGCCCCGAGTCGGATGCCTACTGCAAGCAGATGGCGCAGTACCGCAAGGGCCCATCGGTTCCACCCCCGACATACCCGTACCAGGGTCAGTACCCGCCCCCGTATGGTCCCGCCCAATACGGTCCGCCCCAGCAGGGGCCCTACGGCGGTCCATACCAGCCGAATCCCCCGACCTACCAGAACCCCCCGACCTACCAGAATCCCCCGGCGGACCAGGGGACAACCCCCTACCAGGGCTATCCGTACCATCCCGGTGAGTGGTCCTATCCGCAGAACCCGTCCGACGACTACTCTTCCGGTCAACGCCGCGACGATCAGACCGCCGAGCCCGACCCCACCGATCCCTCGACTTCGCCTCCGTCCACCAGGCCGTCGTCACGAGAACGCTCGTCTAGAGAAAGCGACAGCAGTGATCCTTCCTGACCCGGCCAAACGCCCCAATCTCGTGGTGTGGGCGTACAGATGCTGGTTGATCTCGGCGGTGCTCCTGGGTCTGCTGGGTGTCGGGTACATCCTGATCGGCATCTTCGCGGACGGCGCGACGTTGGTGCCCGTGGGTCTTGGTGCGTTTGTGCTGGCCATCGGGGTCGCGGTCGCGATGATGGGCACCAAGTCGTACACCGGCGACGTCCGCTGGCGGTCGTCGCTCGCGGCGCTCACCCTGGTCGCGACGCTGATGCTGGTGTTCATCTCGCTGGTGTGGAATGTGATGGCGTTTGCGCTGCTGGCCGCGGTGGTCGGGCTGGTGGGGTCACTGCTTGCCTATCGTCCGGAATCGGAGACCTGGTACACCGAGACCCCTGACACCGACAAGCCACGCGGGGACCGGGCAAACCGGAAGAAGACCGGCCGGGACAAGGCGTGACCTCGGGGCCCGCCGACGCGGCCGCAGAAGGCGAGGAGCCACCCACCGCCGACACCCCACCGCCCGCCGACACAGCAGACGCCGACACCTCACCGGCCGACACCTCACCCGTCGACCCAGACACCCCCGTCCCCGAAACCCCCGTCCCCGAAACCCCCGTCCCCGACGAGACACCCGTCGAACCGGGCGAGGTGCTGTTCTACGAACCCGGCGGCAGTTGGTGGGTCGTCTCCATCGGTCCGGTCCTCGTTGCCGCCGTGCTCATCATGGAGATCAGCGGTCCCGGTCAGGTGCATTGGGCCGTCATCACGATCTTCGCGCTCATCCTGATCGGCTTCTCGGTGGTCCAGGTCTATGCCGCTCGCCGCCACGTCAGCGTCGAGCTCACCGACACCACGCTGCGCCAAGGCACCCGGACTCTAGCCCTCGCCGACATCGCCACCGTTATCCCGGAGAACACCGGCTCCGAGCACGAGAAGTGGGAAAGCGCTCCCGCACTCGGCGAACTCCACGGCGTCCCGCGGCGACGCAAAGGCGTCGGCGTGAAGCTTTCCGACGGTTCGCTGGCGCAGGCGTGGGCGCGCGACGTCGACCGTTTCCGCCGAGAGCTCACCGACGCGCACCTCGCCGTGAAACTCGGCCTGCCGCCCCGCGACGCCGACTGACACCACCGACGGTTCACGGTTCCCCGACGCGCGTCCATCCGGGGTACTGGGTCAAGGTCGGTGGGGTACCGTCGGGGTACATGCGGCGTGGTGGCGGACCGGGGTCGACGATGCCGGGGTTGTTGTGCAGAGCCCATGTGTTGCAATCGATCACCGACTGTTGCTGCTCGCGGGTGTAGCGATAGTGGTTCTGTTCATCGAAGAACAGGAGGTCATGCTTCTGGAATTGCCAGCCGGAGAAGGGGTTCCAGTTGGGCGCGCGTGCGGTGCCACGGTCGACGACCTTCGGTATCCCGGTGGGGGTTCCGGTGCTCGAGAGGCTGACGGTGATCACGAACAGATCATTCAGGACGTAGGGGCGTCCGCCAGGGCCATAGAGGTCAGGGTCCGGGTGCGGCGGGGTAGACGTCGGAGCCGGGCGTGGCTGCCCGAGAACATAGATACCGGCTTGGTCGTTGCAGATCGAAGCCTCGAGCCGGTCTCCGTCGCGGTGGATGGATTGCAGCAGCATTCGTCGGGTTCCACCGAACCGGTATGAACGGTAGGAGTCGAGGATCGGTTTCCCGTTATGGCCGAGGAAGTCGACGAATCCGGGGAAGCCGTCAGCGGGGTCCCAGGTGGCGATGAAGTACGACTCGGCGAAAGCACGTACCACGGTGGCGTCCGGAGCGATGAGGTCGATGCCGTCCGTGGCCTGCCACACGGTGGTGGAGGTACCCAGCAGGCGGGTGGGATATGTGTAACCCCGGGTCGGATCGGCGGGCGCGGGGATGCTCGACGTGCCTGTGTCGTTGCCAGGGGCGCATGCGGCGGTGAGAAGAAGGACAAGCGCCCCTAATGTTCCGTTCCTCAGCCGGCGTAGCGCAACGCTTGCGCGGCCCGCCACGCTACTTGTCACGAAGAAGCCGATCCCGGTAGGTGTTGTAGTCGATGGGGTCTCGCTCATCGCCGGTGGTGTCGTGATACGTGTCGTCATAGCTGCTGAGGTCGAGGTTCTGCCTGCGCAACTCGCCCGCTAGCTGGGTTATCAGCTGGTTCATACTCGGTGCGATCCCATCGTGATCCGGCGGCGACAGCACGTCGGCCAGCGACTTGAGATTTCCGTGCGCGTCGAAGTAGCCCCGCATTTGCGGCGAGACCGAATCCACGCTCGGGTGGGTCGCCGCCCACGCCGACCAGTGTTGCTCCAGCAGCGTGTCGTGCAGGTTGACGTAGGTGGGATATACCCCCTGATCGGGGAACTGGGTCGGCGGCGGATGCGCCCAGTCGATCACCAGGCCTGCGCCGGTAGCGGCGTAGGAGCTGCCCGGGAACGGCAAGAGCTTGATGCCTTCCTTGACCAGCGTATTCACGTTCGATTTCATCGAGTTGAAGTCGGCCGGGCTCATGCTGTCCGAACCCGGATGCTGGTCGTGCCAGGCGTCGAGCTGCGCCCCCATGATGCCGTCGCGAGCGAAATACTGGAGCCAGCCGTTGCGGGCGGCCAGGTCGCCGTCGAATCCGCTTCCGGATCTGATCGCGTCGGGCACGTGTGACGCGTTGACGGTCTGCTGCATCCCGATGTCGGCGATCAGGTGCGACCGCGCGTCGCCGTCGGTGGAGATCAACGTGAACAGGCGCCGCACGCGGTCCTGCATGTCGCCGTCGTCGGCGATGTCGATCGGGTTGCCGTTGTGGTCGAGATGGCGCAGATCCAGATGCTCGACGGCCGCCGGATTGAACCCATAGGTCGTCGGGTCACCGCCGGCGAGCACGTTGAAGTAGGGGCGCGACGCACTTTCCAGCGCCCGGGCGAGCAACGGATTGACCTCGCCGAGTGACGGTTGGTGCGGGCCGCCGATCTCCATCAACGACTTGAAGTTCGACGGGTCGGTGCCGAAGTCGTACAAACCGTGAAATGCCTCGGCGGACAGCCCCGCACGGTAGGCGTTGTGCTGATCACCGGCGAAATCGTCGATCCAGTCGGTGATCCCGCCGACTGTCTTGCCGTTGTCGTGCCACCCGTAGTCGTACAGCGATCGGAGGGTGGCATCGCGGTTGTAATCGGTGGGCAGCCCGGCGGTTTCGCCGCCGTGGCCGGTGAGTACGGCGGTCATCGACTGCTGGTTGAGCGAACCGGCGTGCACCAGGCTTTGCATGGTGTCGTCGAATCGTGTCTCGAAATCCCGGCCGGGTGGAATGTGGATTCCGAGGCCGCCGTCGTTGGCGAGCGCACGATCCATGTAGGTCTGGATACCGTGGCGCAGATTGGGGTTCTCCAGTGCCGCCTGCCCGAGGTTCGAGGCGCGCAGCGTCAGCTGGGTACCGGTCTGCACTCCCGGCGGTAGCGTCGCCCCGGCGAAGAGCTGACCGAGCGCATACGCGTGCACCAGCGCCGGCGCATTCTCCGGGGTGAATCGACCCAGATCGGTGGGGATCGTCTCGCCCAACCAATCCTGTGCCCAACCGGGGAGTTCGTTCCTCCCGCCTGCGGTGCCGCCGCCCCCGACGTGCTCGTTGCTCAGCGTTGCCAGGCCGTTGGCGAAACTCGTTCCCGCCGCCGGACTCAGCCCGTCGAGGCCGTAGCGCAGCGAGAGCGCCTCGCCGGGGTCGGGGCCGCCGAACAGGTTGCGCAGATAAGAGATCACGCCGGGCGGCACATCGGCCGTCTGCCCGTTGAGGAGCGCGTTGATCTGTTCCGGGGTGAGTTGGGCGTCGCCCAGGTGTGTGGCGATCGTGCGCAGTTCCTCGGGGGTCCAGCCGTCCTTGGCCATCTGCGCGTCGCGACGCCCCATCGTCCCATTGAGTGCAAGCGATGCCGGCGTCAGCGTGGTGAGGTTGCCCAGTTCGGTCTTCAGCGAGTTGGCAGCGGCCTGCACGGCATGAAACGTCTCGTTCGCCTGCGCGACGAGTCGCTGACTCCACGACGCCATCGCTGCCCCGTCGCCTGCCTTCGATTTCACCCCCTGACGTCGCTGCAACGTCCACGTCACGTCCCCGGTGGACACAAGTTCGTAGCCCGCGTTGAACGCGTCATTCTGCAGCGAGATGAGAAAGGACTTGTGATTGGCGATGTCTTCGCAACCCTTCTCGATCGCGGTCGCCACGTCGTCGAAGTTCGCGGCGAGATTGCTCAACCACCGACCCTCGGCGTCGGCACGATCATCGGCACTGTTGCGGCCGACCCCCACCCATTGGTCGGTGCGGTCGAGGCCGACGACGCTGTTGCGCACCGGGCCCGACTTGTCGAGGATTGAGCCGGCCACCGTCCGCAGGGCAGCGGCCACTGGCAACATGTCGTGCGGGTGCCAGGCGTCGACGTCGACGCGTGCCGGTGTGCTCACGCGAGTTGCCTATTCGTGCGGCTTGGCCGGCCGCTTCGTGTTGCCGGGGTCCCACGCCGCGACAGTCGGCAACTGTCCGGCGTCGTCGAATCGGGTGGCATTGAAGTCATCGGTGTCGACGCTGGAAGTGGCCGCCACACGCACCAGCGCGCCGAATGCCTCCACCTGGCCTCCGCAATGATCGATGGCGGTGGTCACCGTCGCATCAGCACCATTCGCGACGGGAACGATCGGTGATGTGACGTTTGCTGTGTCGGGGATCGCAGTCGCCAGCGTCGCTATCTTGGTGGACAGGGTCAACGCGCGAATCTGGCCGGCCAGGCCGTCCAGAGTCGTCGCGGCCGCGGTGACCGCGCCCGGGTCCATTGCGAACTTCGCCATCGAGCCCCCCTTGCTCCGGTGATCGTGGCGTCACTATACCGAGGCCATGCGGTACCCCGTGCCATGAGTCCGCCAGGCGAACGACCATGAGCCGATCACCACGACGGTGGCCGCCACCGGCGTCAGTGATTCTCCAGCATCGGTGCCGCCATCAGCGCCTCCGGAATCCCGAACGCGTCCACCAGTTCACGCGCATACGGCCGCAATTCGAGGCACAGATCGTTGACGCCCCGGCGAATCGCCTTGGCGCGCTCCACCGATACGTGACGGTGCATCATGAACCACGAGAGGTCGTCCTCGATCGCGGCGAACACGAACAGGTCGCACACCTTGCCCAGCAGTTCGGCGGCCGCCCGTGAGTCGCAATCGTTGATGGCCTGCACAAACGCCTCCAACACCATGCGCTCGGTGCGTGCGCGTCCCACCTTCAGCAGGTGATCCTGCGCGTTGTTGAACACCTCGAACGCGTCGTTGTCGTCGTCGGTGGCCCGGCGCAACCGCTGCGCACACGTGCGTACCAGGTGTGCTTCCCGGTTACGGAACAGCCGAATCTGTGTGCCGCGGTTACCCAGTGGCGACTTCTCGGTGTCCTCGTCGGAGCTGTCCAGCAGCGTCTGCACCACCTGCCGCACCGCGGTCTTCTCCACCACCACATCGCGTGCCATCGACGCGATGAAACGTACCCAGCCGCCCGCCGACAACCCTTGCACGTCTTCGGCATACGCCGACAAAACCTCCTTGGCCACCAGCTGCGTCAGCACCGTGTTGTCACCCTCGAAGGTGGTGAAGACGTCGATGTCGCCGCGGATGATCGAGATCTGGTTCTCGTCCAGATAGCCTGCGCCGCCGCAGGCTTCGCGTGCCACGTTGATGGCGTGCGACGCATGCCACGTGGCGTACGCCTTCAATCCGGCGGCATCGGCCTCGAGCTGCCGCTGCCGCCCGGCATCGGAATCGTCGGGTGATCCGCTCTGCACCTCGTGCAGCTCCTCGGTGAGCTCATTCTGCGCGAAGGCGACCGCATACGATTTCGCGATGAGCGGCAACAGCTTTCGCTGATGCCCCAGATAGTCCATCACGACGATCTCGTCGTCGTCGCCGGGCGCCTCGAACTGCTTGCGCACCAACCCGTACCGGGTGGCCAGCGCCAGCGACTTGCGTGCCGCGGCACCTGCGGTGGCCGCCACCGAGATCCGGCCGCGGATCAGTGTTCCCAGCATCGTGAAGAAGCGACGGTTCGGGTTCTCGATCGGCGACGTATAGGTGCCGTCGGCGTCGACGTCGCCATAACGGTTGAGCAGGTTCTCCGCGGGGATACGCACGTGATCAAACATGATGCGGCCGTTGTCCACCCCGGCCAGCCCACCCTTGTACCCGCAGTCGCTGGTGGTCACGCCCGGCAGGTCGTTGCCGTCCTCGTCCCGGATGGGCACGACGAAACAGTGCACGCCGTGACTGATCGGCCCGCTCGCTTCGCTCCCGGCGCCGTGACTCGTCGGCCCGCTTGAGTCGTCCGCGCCGTGACTCGTCGACCCGCTCGCTTCGCTCCCGGCGCCGTGACTCGTCGGCCCGCTCGCTTCGCTCCCGGCGCCGTGACTCGTCGGCCCGCTCGCTTCGCTCCCGGCGCCGGGCGTGATCAGCTGCGCGAACACCGCCGCCACCCGCGCGTGCTCGGCGGCACCGCCGATGTAGTCCTTGCGCGCCGACGGGGTGGGAGAGTCGATCACCAATTCCCGCGTCGCCACGTCGTAGGTCGCGGTGGTCTCCAATGCCTGCACATTCGACCCGTGGCCCGTCTCGGTCATCGCGAAACACCCCAACAGGTCGAGGTCGATGATGTCGGCGACGTAGCGTTCGTGGTGGCGAGCGGTGCCCAGGTTCTCCACCGCACCACCGAACAGACCCCACTGCACCCCGGCCTTCACCATCAGCGACAGGTCGGCGTAACCCAGCATCTCGATGGCGGTGATCGACGCCCCCACATCGCCGGTGCCCCCGTGATCGGCCGCGAAACCCGCCGCGGCGAAACCCTGACCGGCCAGCTCACGCATCTCGTCCAGAATCCGCGTGCGCGCCTCGTCGAGCGTGCGTGACGGATCGGGCAGCAGGTCGGGACGGTCGGCGCGGCCACGGACCTCGTCGCGCGTACTCCGCCATCGTCCGTCGAGCGTGTACCGCAGATTGTCGACGAGCAGCGCCTGCTCGTCGGCGGACAATTCGGTCGAGATGTCGGGAGTTGCGGTCTGCGGGGCCGTCAGATCGCCGACCTCGGACGCCGGCGTCGAGGGGCTTTCGGTGGTGGACATGACTCCACGGTACGGACCAAGCCGTCACGGGAGGCCGGAATCGCCACGCACCCGCCGATCAGGGCAGCAGGCCTTGCCTGCGTGCCGCCACCACGGCTTCGCGCCGGTTGTGCACCCCGAGCTTGCTCATCAGGTTGCGCACGTACCCCTTCACGGTCTCGCGCCGCAGGCCGAGGCGTTCGGCGATCTCGGCGTTGCCGCACCCCAGGGCGAGATGGGCCAACACGTCGTTCTCCCGCGCCGACAACCGCACCGCGTCGCCGACCCGACTGCCCGACCCGAGGCCCGCGAGCCGATCGGAGATCCCCCGCAATCGCTCCGCGAGCGCGGGATCGGCGGTGTTCGCGGCGATCGTGCGCAGCGCCAGATAACTTTCGACGATCCCGTCGGCCACCGCCGGCGCGATGGGCGCGGGATCGGTATGTGCCCTGCCAAGCGTCGCCATCCGGCGATCCACCTCGTCGCGCACCTCGATCTCACGCGCGACGCGTCGCGCCGCGAGCACCATGCGCGTGAAGACGGCATCGCCGAAGTCGGTGGGCGCGCGTAATCCGCCGTAGAGCACTGCACGGGTGCGTCCACCCACCACCGCCGGGGCCGCCAGCAGCGATTCGATGCCCTCCGCGGCCACCTCACGGTCGTATTCGTGGCTGATCTCACGTGATCGTGCGTAGTCGACCACCGCGCCCGCCCGGCGCTCGGCGACGGTGCGCCCGCCGAGCCCGCACTCGGAACTGATCAGCAGATTGCGCAGGATAGAACTGCGTGTGCCGACGAATCCCGACAGCACCAGGTCGCCACCGGCCACCACGCCACCGAACAGCACCGGCAGCCCGGTGGCCCGGAAGCCGCGGCGCAGTTCGGCGCGCACTGCGTCGGCGTCACCGGGACGGTGGGCGACGACAGGTGACGCCATCGACGGCTCCTCTCGGCTCGGCTGGGGCAGAACTGCGGCACCACCCCTTTTCGGGGGTGGTATCCCTCCAGTGTGATCCATACCGTGGGTGGCACGCCAACGTCGCGGACATCACGCGTCCGCGCGCCGACCCACGGAGAAGACGATGTCCGTCTCGACCCCCACGCAGCCCTCGACTACCGCCGACAACGAGTTCGGCCGCATCGACTGCGGCACCGCCAACCGGTCCGAACTCACCCCGCTGCGTTTCCTGGAACGATCCGCGGAGGTCTTCGGAGACCGCGTCGCCGTCCGCTACGGTGCCCGCACCGCCACCTACACCGACCTCGCCGACGAGGTACAGCGGCTTGCCCGGGTGCTGCGCGCTCGCATCGCCCCCGGCGAACGCATCGCCTACCTCGCGCCCAACCTCCCGGAGATGCTGGTCGCGCACTTCGCGGTCCCGCTCGCCGGCGGCGTGCTGGTGGCGCTCAACTCGCGACTGGCCGGACCAGAACTGGTCTACATCCTCAATCACGCGGGCGTCACCACCCTGTTCTTCGACGCCGAGTTCCGGCACACCGTGGCCACGATCGCCGACGAGGTGGCCGAGCTGACCACCACCGTCGAGATCACCGACGCCGAGTTCGGCGTCGTTCCCGGTGCCGTCGAGGCGTCGGGCATCGCGCGGCTCGTGAGCTACCCCGATTTCCTCGCACTCGACCCCGGCGGCGACCCGCTGCCGTGGACGGTCGACGACGAGAACGCCGTCATCACCATCAACTACACCTCGGGTACCACCGGAAAACCCAAGGGCGTCATGTACACCCACCGCGGTGCCTACCTGAACTCCTTCGGTGAGACCTTCCACAACCAGTTCACCGGGCACACCCGGTATCTGTGGACACTGCCGATGTTCCACTGCAACGGCTGGTGCACGCCGTGGGCGGTCACCCAGGCATCGGGCACCCACCTCTGTTTGCGGGCGGTGCGCGCCGACGCGGTGTGGGACGCCATCGACGATCTCGGTGCCACCCACATGTGCGGTGCGCCGACGGTGTGCACCACGATCGCGGGATCGCCACGCGCACACCAACTCGACCGTCCCCTGCGCATCACCACCGCGGGTGCGCCCCCGTCGCCGACGGTCATCGGCGCCCTCGAGGCCTTGGGCATCACCGCGGTGCACGTCTACGGACTCACCGAGGTGTACGGGCCGTACACCATCTGCGAATACCAGGACGCGTGGGATCATCTGGCTCCCGCCGAGCGCGCCGCCAAGCTGTCGCGGCAGGGCGTCGGCATGGTCCAGGCGGAGCAGGCGCGGGTGGTGCGCCAGGGGACGGTACCGCTGGTCGACGTCCCCGCCGACGCAAACACCATGGGCGAGATCGTGTTACGCGGCAACAACGTGATGGCCGGATACTTCCGCGATCCCGACGCCACCCGGCAGGCCTTCGACGGAGGCTGGTTCCACACCGGCGACCTCGGCGTCATGCATCCCGACGGCTACATCCAGCTGCGCGACCGGGCCAAGGACATCATCATCTCCGGCGGCGAGAACATCTCCACGATCGAGGTGGAACAGGCTCTGGTGAGCCATGATTCGGTTCTCGACGTAGCGGTGATCGGCATCCCCGACGAGAAGTGGGGCGAGCGCCCGCGCGCCTATGTGCTCCTCAAGGAGGGCCAGACGCTCACCGGCGACGAACTGATCGAGCACGCACGCCGGCTCCTCGCCGGCTACAAGGTGCCCCGCGACATCGTCTTCGCCGACGAACTACCGCGAACCTCCACGGGCAAGGTCCTCAAGTTCGAACTGCGCAAGCAGGCAGCCGGCAGCTGACGACGGTTTGCCGAACAAACCCCAGCTGCGCCGCGAAATCTGTACAGAATGGGCGCCTCTCGTGAACGCGACCCGCGCTGGTGCGGGCCGAGTGTCTCAGAGCCGCCCATTCTGTACGTCTCCCGGCTGCTGTGTGTGACGCCGCTCGCGGTGATGGCCCTCCCGCACGGCAAACATGATGTCGGCCTCGGCCTCGGCCCAGTTGTAGATCACGTCCTCGTAGGTCAAGCGCATGCGCAGGAGGTTGTGCTTGGTGGCCACCCGGTCCCGTCGCCGATCCTCGGCGTAGCTGTACGGGTTCTCGTGGTACGCCCGGCCGTCGACCTCGATGATCAGCCGGTTGCCGACCACCAGATCCACGTGACCGATCCCGTCGATCTTCACCTGAACGTTCACGTGCACCCCCTTCGCCCGCAGCCGCAGCCGAACCATAGTCTCCGTTCCCGACTGAGCACGTGCGTCGATGCGGTCGAGCAATCGGCAGACCCTGATCGGTGCGCCGGTGAAACACGACTCCACCTCGGTGGGGGTGAGGAGTCGGCTTCCCATGTCGGGGACCAGCAGTCCGGCGTCGAACCGGAGCGTGCGGTTGAGAATCGAGTCGCACACCACGACGATCCCCTCCGCATCAAGGCATCGCAGCGCGTGACGTAGCGCCACGTCGATGTCGTCCACGGCGACGGTCACCGGGCCCGGCGGTGTGAACTGACTGCAATAGCGCCGAGGATGGGCGCGATGTGCCTTTTCGTTCCCCCGCACGTGCAGGGTCTTGACCTGCGGCGGAACCCAGACGCCTTGACGGCGTAACACCGAAGTGCAGGAGAGGCTTCCGCCCAACCGAACGGCCTCGACCACAACGGGATCCGCACCGGCATCGGCGTACCACCCGCGCCGGACCTGACTCCACGAACCGTCGGCGAGACCACGCCGCAGTTGTGCCTGTGTGACACCCCGACGCGAGAGTGTCGCCCACGAGAACACCCCGAAATCTGTGGCGGCGCAGAAATCTGGCATGCGGAGAGTCTGTTGCCGAACCCCAGCACCCGCGGCGGCCCGTCCACACCTGTGGATGGGCGGTTTGCGTACAGAACGGGCGCCTCTCGCGGCACCGGAGTCCACCAGCGAGGATCGCGGCAGTTTCCGCCGCCCATTCTGTACGGAAATTGCCGACCGGGGCGGCCGAATCGCCGCCGATAGCGGTGTAGCGCCTCCCGTCGACCGCCCGCGGTGAATACTGGGATCTATGGCACTCGGTGACAGCAACGGAACGGACTTCCGGCTCCACGTTGTCGCCGAGGCCATCCGGCTGTTCGCCGAGAACGGCTACGAATCGACCACCGTCGAGCAGATCGCGGCCGCCGCCGGGATCTCCCGGCGCACGTTCTTCCGGCAGTTCGGCTCCAAGGAAGACGTCATCTTCGCCGACCACGAGAGCCTGATCGCGCAGGTCGGCGAGCAACTCGCCGCCGACACCGCCGATCCGTGGACGTCGGTCTGCGCGGCCGCCGAGCTGGTGTTCACCCATTTCCTCGCCACCCGCGACCTCGCGCTACGGCGGATGCGGGTGGTGCAGCAGGTGCCGGTGCTGCGCGATCGCGAACTCGTCACCACCTACCGCTACCAGCGGGTGTTCGAGGAGCATCTGCGTCGTCGGCTGCCCGACGAGCCGCGGGTGCGCCTGGTGACCTATGCCGGAGCGATCACCGCCGCCCACAACTACCTGTTGCGGTCGATGATCCGCGGCGATGCCGGTGCCACGCTGGAGCGGCTGCGCGCCGAACTGAGTCGCATCCGCGCGGCACTGAGTGCCACCGACGACGTCGGCGATCGGTCGTCGATCGCGGTGGTGTCCTACCCGGCAGGCTCCGACCCCGACGAGGTGGCGCACGCTGTGCGCGCACAACTGCAGGGGGAAACCCCACGGGGACGGCACTGAACAGGAACAATGGACCACGAAGACGCAGGCGCCCGCGCCCGCCCCGATTGACATGGCACTCAGTGTCGTGTTGAACTAAAACAAACAGGAAAACTGGCACCGAGTGTCGTGAGGAGCCGTCATGGGTTTTGGAAATCCCGAGTTCAACCTCTTCGAACTGCCCGAGGAGCACGTCGCGCTGCGTGAGGCGATCCGCGCGCTCTCGGAGAAGGAGATCGAACCGTACGCCGCCGACGTCGACGAGAAGGCGCGGTTCCCGCAAGAGGCTCTCGACGCGCTGGTCGCGTCGGGTTTCAACGCCATCCACGTGCCCGAGGAGTACGACGGCCAGGGCGCCGACTCCGTCGCCGCCTGCATCGTCATCGAGGAGGTCGCGCGCGTCGACGCCTCGGCCTCGCTGATCCCGGCGGTCAACAAGCTCGGGACGATGGGCCTGATCCTCAACGGGTCCGACGACCTCAAATCCCAGGTGCTGCCGTCGATCGCCTCCGGCGAGGCGATGGCGTCCTACGCGCTGTCGGAACGCGAGGCCGGTTCCGACGCAGCGTCGATGAAGACCCGCGCCCGCGCCGACGGCGATTCCTGGGTGCTCAACGGCTCCAAGTGCTGGATCACCAACGGCGGCAAGTCCACCTGGTACACCGTGATGGCCGTGACCGACGCGGAGAAGGGCCCCAACGGCATCTCCGCGTTCATGGTCCACAAGGACGATCCGGGCTTCGTCGTCGGTCCCCTCGAGAAGAAGCTGGGCATCAAAGGCAGTCCCACCGCCGAACTCTACTTCGAGAACTGCACCATCCCCGCGGACCGCATCATCGGTGAGCCGGGAACCGGCTTCAAGACCGCGCTGCAGACCCTCGACCACACCCGCCCCACCATCGGCGCGCAGGCCGTCGGCATCGCCCAGGGCGCGCTCGACGCCGCCATCGCATATGTCAAGGAGCGCAAGCAGTTCGGCAAGACGATCAGCTCGTTCCAGGGCGTGGAGTTCATGATCGCCGACATGGCGATGAAGGTGGAGGCCGCGCGTCTGATGGTCTACACCTCGGCCGCCCGCGCCGAGCGCGGCGAGAAGAACCTCGGGTTCATCAGCTCCGCGTCGAAGTGTCTGGCCTCCGACGTCGCGATGGAGGTCACCACCGACGCCGTGCAGCTCTTCGGCGGCGCCGGCTACACCCGTGACTTCCCGGTGGAGCGGATGATGCGCGACGCCAAGATCACCCAGATCTACGAGGGCACCAACCAGATCCAGCGCGTGGTGATGAGCCGGGCGCTGCTGCGCTGACCTCGTCGCCGCCCATCGACGGCCAGAAACCCCACCTCTCGTCGGCAACACTGCGCACGCGCAGTGTTCGTCGCGACTGGTGGGGTTTCTGCGTCGACCGGGTGTCTGCACGGGGGTCACGCCGCTGTCGGCTCCGCCAACATCGACGTGAGGCGCGCGATCAACCGGCCGCGTCGGCGTTCGTGCTCGAGATCTTTCCAGTACCAATGGATTGGCCGATGTCCGGCCTCGAGAAGCGCGTCGTCCTGCTCCTTTTCACTGAGAAGCCGCTCCTTTCTACCCTGCCCGTCGTCGTACTTCGACATGCCGTCGGCCTGCCCGACGACACGCCGCTCCCGCCAGCAAAAGTCAACGCGCGCAATGAAATTGCCCAGCAAGTCAAACAGTTCAACCTGCAACTCGGGCGCGGGTAGACCGACGTCGGCGAACAGAATGCGGCTGCGGGATTCGAATACCGACTCCGACGCCGCGTCGAGTTCTGCGACGACGCGCCGAGCCCGCGCGGCTCCGGTCATGCCGCCGATGAGGTCGAGTTCGTTCGCGAGGTCGGCGACGCTGCACAGACCCAGGTGCAGGGCTGCATCGCCGACGACGACCGCCGGCTCCCGTGGTTCGCGCCGCGCGATGTCGATCACGACGCGTGCCGGGGACACCACCGGAACACCGTCGACAACCACGGTCGATTCCGGGCGCCGATCGGTGATGATCCGCGTTGCGCCCGACGACTTCGATCGTGTCTGTGCACCGCTCACCGCCATCGTCACCCGACTGGTGTCGAGACCCCACACCGGCAACTGCAGCACCGCGGCCGCCGACGCATCGGCAAGCGCACGGCCTGGCGGGAGGCGCCGGCCGTAGGCCAATGACAGTTCCCGATGTCGCTGTTCGGGGGTGCCGTCGAGGAGTGCGGAGTCGATGACGACTCCGTGACCGAGTGCGGTGAGCAGTCCGGTTCGCACGGCGCTGCGGATCTCGTGGTCGGCGTAGCCGGCGTCGATCAGCTCACCGCGGAACATCGCGTGGGGTGCGGGCGCGAGAAACTTCATGGACATCCGACGCCGCGGCGCCGCATCCGGTTGCGTTGAACTCGCCCGACGGCCAGAAACCCCACCTCTCGTCAGGAACACTGCGCACGCGCAGTGTTCGTGGCGAGAGGCGGGGTTTCTGCGTGACCGACCGCGCCCGTCAGGCGTAGGCGGGACTGAACTGCAGGTTGGCGTGCTGGCGGTTCGACGCGTCGCGGAAGTTCTTCAGCGCCCGGGACATGTGGAAGCCGTTGGTCACGATCACCGCGCCGCTCGCACCCATCGCCTTGAGCATCCGCACCGTGAACTCAGCGTTCTGAACGGTAGAGAGCGACGCCGACTCGTTGACCATCTGCCACACCGGCACACCGCGCTGCAGTAGGCCGATGTTCATGAACTGCGCCTCCGACACCGGTAACCACCACGTGTCACCACCGGAGACGATCACCCGGTTGAACGGATGCGTCCGGGCAAGGCGCGCACCGAGATTCATGCGCTGCTGCAGGATCTCCGGCGCTTGCCCCAGCAGTCCCACCTTGGCCCCGAGTACGACGATGTAGCGCGTCGGCGGACTCTGCCAGAGAAAGATGCTGGTGGGGGAGAACAGGTCGTAGGCGAGGTCGCTGGAACTGCTGCCGGTGTCGGCGTGGGCCTCGGCCGGAGCCGCGACCACACCGCCGGCGGTCACGCCGACAGTGGTCACGACGGTGGCGGCAAGCGTGATCGCGAGTTTCCTGAGACGCATGAACAAGCAGCTTAGAGCTGTTACTTTACGGGACTAAGGACATCAGCAATCACTTTGGTAACAATAAGCACTTGTGTTACAGCCACATTTCACAACGGGCCGCGCCTGCCGAATGACGCGTCACGGCAGGCAACCGGTCAGGTGAGGCAACCGGTCCGGTGAGGCGTCCGGTCAGGTGAGGGCGACGTACTTCACGGTCAGGTACTCGTCGATGCCCTCCGCGCCGCCCTCGCGGCCGATACCGGACTGCTTCACCCCGCCGAACGGCGCGGCGACGTCGG
Source organism: Gordonia sp. NPDC003425 (assembly GCF_053588635.1). Lineage (NCBI taxonomy): Bacteria > Bacillati > Actinomycetota > Actinomycetes > Mycobacteriales > Gordoniaceae > Gordonia > Gordonia sp. NPDC003425. Next base: position 234,122 of record NZ_JBSFQI010000006.1, read on the forward strand.
AGATCACCCCGCGGTTCACGCCCACCATGCCGGCGTCGAGGCGCGACGCCACTCGCATCGCCCGGTCGAGGTCGCGGCTGAAGAAGTAGGCCGCGAGCCCGTACTCGGTGGAGTTGGCGGCCTTGATGGCCTCGTCCTCGGAATCGAAGGTGCTGATCACCGCGACCGGACCGAAGATCTCGCCCCGGGTGACCGGCGCGTAGGGGTCCACCCCGTCGACGACGGTGGCCGGATAGAAGAAGCCCTTGCCCTCGGGGACCTTGCCGCCCAACCGAACCCGGCCGCCGTGGGCGACGGCGCTCTCCACCGCCTCGGCCACTTTGTCGCGCTGCGCGGCGCTCACCAGCGGACCGAGCGTCACACCGTCCTCGTAGCCGGCGCCGAGCCGCACCGCGGCCATCTTCTCGGTGAGTTTGGTGGTGAACTCCTCGGCCACCCCGGACTGCACCAGGAAGCGGTTGGCCGCAGTGCACGCCTCGCCGCCATTGCGCATCTTGGCCAGGAAGGCACCGTCGACGGCCTTGTCCACGTCGGCGTCGTCGAACACCAGGAACGGGGCGTTGCCACCGAGTTCCATCGAGGTGCGCTGCACCCGTTCTGCGGCCTGCCCCAACAGATTCCGGCCCACCGGGGTCGACCCGGTGAAGCTGATCTTGCGGATCCGGTCGTCGGTGATGATCGCCGACGACACCTCCTTCGCGTTCATCGTGGGCAGCACCGAGAGCACGCCCCCGGGCAGTCCCGCCTCGGCGAAGATCTCGGCGAGCGCCAGCATGGTCAGCGGGGTCTCGTGGGCCGGTTTCACCAGCATCACGTTGCCCGCGGCCAGCGCCGGCCCGATCTTGCGGGTACCCATCGCCAGCGGGAAGTTCCACGGTGTGATCGCCAGGCACGGCCCCACCGGGCCGTGGGTCACCAGGATGCGTCCGGTGCCCGCGGGGGAGTGGGTGAAGCGGCCGTCGATGCGCACCGCCTCCTCGGCGAACCAACGAAGGAACTCGTTGCCGTACTTGGTCTCCGCCAGGCTGTCCGGCAGCGCGCGACCCAGTTCCACGGTCATCAGCATGGCCAGGTCGTCGGCGCGCTCGGCCACCAATTCGAAAGCGCGCCGCAGGATCTCGCCGCGTTCGCGAGGCGGTGTGGCGGCCCAGTCGCCGGCCACCCCGGCGGCCACGTCGAGTGCTCGTTTCGCGTCCTCCACGGTCGCGTCGGCAACCTCGGTCAGCGGTTCCTCGGTGGCGGGGTCGATCACGGTGAAGGTGGCACCACCGGTCGCGGGCACCGATTCGCCGCCGATCCACAGTCCGGTGGGCACGCCGTCGAGCACGGCCTGGGGGTCGAGTACCTGTGTCGCAGTGTCAGTCATGTGAATTCCCTTCGTGGTGGCACGCGTGCTGCGACGGTGACGGTTCGACGTCGAGCGATGGGTTGCGGTCGAAGAACCCGAACGGCTTGAGCCAGAACGACACGATGTCGGCGGGCATGATCGGCCAGTCCTCCGGCCGGGTGATGTGGTGGATGCCGAACGTGTACCAGAGGACGACGTCGGTGTTCTCGATCGGGCGGTCGGCCTTGGTCCATTCCGCCAGGCCGGTGTCGCGCTCCGACTGGTTGACGAATTCGCCTGCGGGCCAACGCTCATCGGGACTGTTCGGGGTGACCCACAGCGTGTGTCCGATCACCGTGGCGCGGCCGAAGATCGGCGATGCGGGATCGAACATCGACGGGAACGCACCCGACGGCACCAGCTTGTAGGCGGGATTCAAGCCCAGCGAGGTGGTTACGTTCGGATTCGCGATCTTCCACGACTTCTGCGTCGCATAGTTCGGATTCTGCTTGCCCTCCGACTCGGTGCGCAGCGGTGTGTTCTGCTGCACCAGCGACAGACCGTACGGGTTGTCGGGGCCCATCGGCTCGGCGATCGTCTCGCTGGCGAAGACGGTGTTGTCGGTGCCGTCGATGTCGAGATCCATACGCGCGGTGAGGAAATGCTGATGGAACGGAGCGTACGTGCGGTTGTCGACGGTGGTACCGTTCGGGTTCGCGCTCGCGCCCGGCGCGATCGGCGTGGTCACCATGATGCCGGTGGCGCGCACCTCGCATTCGATGTTGCCGTCCTGATACAGCCGCCAGTACACGAGGTACTCGTAATTGGCCACCGTCACATGGAAACTCACGGTCAGCCGCCGCATGCGACGGACTTCGGCACCGGCGTCGTGGTCGACATGCTTCCACAACACGGCGTTGTCTTCTTCGTGGATGCAGATGGCGTTGGTGATCGTGTACGGCTCACCGGCACTGTTGTGCAGCACCGCGTCGAGGTAGCGGATCTCGCCGAGACAGTCGCACCCGAGTTCGAGCGACGTCGTCATGAAACCCAGACCCCACTCGCCGATGTCGAAAGCGGTGCGGCGGTAGTGATCCACACTCGGATCGCGGTAGGGAACCACCATCTCGGCGAACGAGAGCCGGTGGGCGATCGGGCGCACGCGGCCCGCGTCGGTGTAGCTGACGGTGTGCAGCGTCATGCCCTCGCGATAGTTGAAACCCACGCGCAGCGACCAGTTCTGCCAGGTGAGCAGATTGCCGTCGATCTGGAACGACGGGCCGTCGGGCTGCGTGATCTCCAGCGTCTTCAGCGGCGGCCGATCGAAGGTGTCGCGGATGCGTTGCGGAATGTGGCGCGGCACATACTCACCCATCGTCTCCGGCTGAGCAAAACCGGTGGCATTGGCCCCGCCCGCTTCGCTCCCGGCGGCCGCCGTGTCCTCGATACGCAGCACCTCCATCGTGTTCACGTCGATCACGCAGTGCAGCCCGGTGATCGGCGTGGCATACGGGTTGGCGCCCGGCTCCTTGCGCAGCCATGTGTCCGACCAGCCCAGCCGCCGGTCCTTGTATTCCTCCGGCATCACCGGACCGCCGTAGGTCCAGGTGTCCATGAACACCAGATCCATGTCGGTGATGCCGCGGCGGGCAAGTGCCGCTTGCACATCGGGGTGTGCGCGCAGCACCCGGTCGCATTCCTCGAACTCGTCGACGGTGAAATTCGCCTGCACGCCGGGGACGAGTTCGAAGGACTCCACCGACTCGCCCGAGAGTGAGACGAACGACTTGTAGGTCGTGTTCTCGCCGGTGTTGAAACACACCACCACCGCGCGCCGCGGCGGAAGAGTCCCGTCGGCGTCGTAGGCGGCCAGCTCCGACTTGGTGGGTTCGACGAGTTCGATTGAGGCGTAACGCCATCCGTCGCCCACACCTTGCTCGGCGGAGAGCAGTGCGGTCACTGCGCGGAACTCGTCGGCGGTGAGCGGCTCGAGGGGATGCATGGGGAATGTGGCTCCTTGTGTCGTGTCCGGCGGTTCAGGCGTTGGCGCGGATGGCGTCGGCCAGCACCGACAGTCCGTCGTTGAGCAGGTCGTCGTCGATCACCAGCGGCGGCAGCAGACGCAGCACGTTTCCGTATGTGCCGCAGGTCAGCACGATCACACCCTGTTCGAGTGCCGCCGCCGCAACCGTCTTGGTGAGGTCGGCGTCGGGTTCTTTGCTGCCCGGTTTCACCAGTTCCACCGCGATCATCGCGCCGCGGCCACGGATGTCGCCGATCACGGCCTTGCCGTCGGCAGCCAGCTGACCCGCGGTGTACGTGAGCTTGTCGAGGACGATCTCCTCGATGCGTCGGGCGCGCGCCGGAAGGTCGAGACGCTCCATCTCCTCGAGGGCGGCGAGCGCGGCGGCACACGCCACCGGGTTACCGCCGTAGGTGCCGCCGAGTCCGCCGCCGTGCACGGCGTCGAGCAGGTCGGCGCGGCCGGTGACCGCCGAGAGCGGCATGCCGCCGGCGATGCCCTTGGCCATGGTGATGAGGTCGGGCACGATGCCCTCGTCCTCACACGCGAACCATGTCCCGGTGCGGGCGAATCCGGCCTGCACCTCGTCGGCGATCAGCAGCACCCCGTTGTCGGTGCACCACTGCGCCAGGGTGGGCAGGAAACCCGGTGCGGGAACGATGAATCCGCCTTCGCCCTGGATCGGCTCGATGATGACGGCCGCGGTGGTCTCCACACCCACCTGCTTCTCGATCATCGTGATCGCGCGACGTGCTGCGGCCGCACCGTCGCCACCGAGGTCGTCGCGGAACGGGTAGCTCATCGGCATCCGATAGACCTCGGGCGCAAAGGGTCCGAAGTTGCGCTTGTACGGCATGCTCTTCGCGGTCAGCGCCATGGTGAGGTTGGTGCGGCCGTGATACGCGTGGTCGAAGGCGACGATCGCGTCGCGGCCGGTGGCCAGGCGGGCGATCTTCACCGCGTTCTCCACCGCCTCGGCACCCGAGTTGAACAGCACGGTGCGCTTCTCGTGATCGCCGGGGGTCAGGGCGTTGAGTTTCTCGGCCACCGCCACATAGCCCTCGTAGGGGGTCACCATGAAGCAGGTGTGGGTGAAGTGGCCGGCCTGGTCGGCCACTGCGGCGGCGACGGCCGCATTGCTGGCGCCGACCGTGGTGACGGCGATCCCCGAGCCGAGGTCGATGAGCGAGTTGCCGTCGACATCGACGATGACGCCGCCGTCGGCGTCGGTCGCGTAGACGGGAACACTGGAGCCGACACCCGCGGCGACGGCGGCCGAGCGACGGGCGGCGAGTTCGGCCGACCGCGGACCGGGCAGCGCCGTCGCCAGATGCCGTGTCTGCGGCAGGCGATACGAGATTTCAGTAGCTGTGGTCATGAGATCAGTGTTCGCCCACAACAGCCACGATGAGGCTCGCCACTATGTACAGCAGATTCGTATCGGCACGACAAGTTGTCCAGTAGGTGCGTACGGTTGATCCATGACGACCGTGCGCTGGTTGGTGGGCCAACGCGCCCTCGAACTCACATTGCGTGCCGGCGCGGCCGGCCTCGACCGCACACTGGACTGCGCGGTGAGCTCCGAGCTGACCAACGCCGCCGACTGGCTGTCGGGCGGTGAGGTGTTGCTCACCACGGGCCTGCGGCTGCCCGACGACCCGGCCGCCCATCGCGAGTTCGTCCACAGCCTCGACGCGGTGGGTGTGGCCGGGATCGGGTTCGGCCTGGGGCTGGGCTACGACGACGTGCCGGACGCGCTCGTCGCCGCCGCCGACGAGGTGGGAGTACCCGTTTTCGAAGTGCCGCTACCCATCCCGTTCTCGGCGATCACCCGCGCGGTGATCGACCAGATCGCCGCCCAGCGGTCGGCGCGGCTGGTGTCGGCCACCCGGGCGCAGCCACGGATGACCCGCGCGGCCGCCGCCTCCGGACCCGCGGCGGTGGTGCGCGAACTCGCCGACGCCGTGGGCCGGCAGGTGGTGCTGCTCGACGCGCGGCACGCGGTGGTGTCCACGGCGCCCGGCAGGGTGAGCCAGAACCGGATCGAGCAGATCCGTGAGCTCGTCGGCCGCGACCCGGCCTCGGCCGGTGCCGTCCGGGTGACCGACGACGCGACCTTCACCATCGCCCGGATTGCATCTGGCCGCAACACATTCGGACATCTCGGACTTGTCGGACCGGAATCTCCCGACGACGTGGCCCGCATGCTGATCGGTCATGCGGTGTCGCTGCTGGCCATCGAGTACGCCAAGCCGCAGCAGGTGCGACGCGACGTGGCCACGCTTCAGGGCGATGTCCTCGCGAGCGCGATCGAGGTGGCCGTGGGCGAGAGGTCGCGTGCACTGCTGTCCCGCGCGGGTGACCCGTCGGGGCGTGTGCGCGCCGTGGTGTTCCGGTTTCCGTCCGACGACGACGCGGCGCGCGCGGCCGAACGCCTCGCCGACGAACTCGAACGCCGGTGGCGGCCGGTGTTCGTCCATCGCGACGCCGACGAAGTGATCACCCTGATCCGCGGCGACGATCACGTGCAGTTCGCGGTGGGCCTGCTCAACCTGCTCGGCACCCATGCCGCGGCGCGTGGCGGATTGGGGGCGGCGTCGGCGGTGGCAGAGGTGTCCGACTCGGTGCGTCAGGCGCGGTTGGCATCGCGCTCGGCGGCGGTCGGCCAACTCGTCGACCTGCACCAGACGCGCTCACTGCTGACGCTTGATCCGGTACGTGAAGCGTTGCGCGACAGTCACTCCCATCGACTCGCACCGATCATCGAGCATGACGGGCAACACGGGGCGCGGCTGTATGAGAGCCTGCTGGCCTATCTGGAGGCCAACGGGAACTGGGGTGTGGCCGCGGATGGACTGGGCATTCACCGCCACACCCTGCGTGGCAGGATGGAACGAGTGGAGGATCTGCTGACCGTCGACCTCGCCGATGCGCGGACACGCGCGGAACTGCTGCTGATCATGCTGGGTGCGGACGCATGAGAGCGGTCGGGGTGGTGATGGTCGTCGTGGCGGCGCTGGTGGTGGCGGGCTGCGGCGGTACCTCGTCGTCGTCCGAATCCACATCGGCCTCGACATCGGTTGGGGCCGAACAGGAATCCACCGGCGAACAGGCCTCCGCACCCTACGTCAACCTGGGTGACAGCTACGCTGCCGGCACCGGCCTACGGCCGCTCGCCGAAGACTCGGAGTTCCAGTGCCAGCAGTCGGGACGCAACTTCGCAAGACTCGTCGCGCAGCAGCGCCGGATCGCGCTCACCGACGTCAGCTGCGCCGCAGCGAGCACCACCGACTTCTTCACCTCCCAGTACTTCGGCGTCGGACCGCAACTCGACGCTCTCGGACCACGCACCGAGATCGCGACGATGATGATCGGCGGCAACAACGGCGACGTGTTCAGCGACACGCTGCGGCTCTGCGGAGAGGCCGCGGCCACCGACCCCACCGGCTCACCCTGCCGCGAGCGGTACGGTTCCCGGTTCGACGACGCGGTGCGCAACACCACCTACCCGGCGCTGGTGTCGGCGCTGCGTGCGGCGCGCCAACGCGCGCCGAAGGCCCACATGGTGATCGCCGGATACCCGTGGATCGTGCCGCCCACCGAGGGCTGCTATCCGCGGATGCGGGTGGCCGCGGGCGACGTGCCCTACGTCCGTGAACTTCAGGCCACCCTCAACGATGCGGTGCACCGGGCCGCCGACGCGAACGGGATCACCTTCGTCGACATGTCGGTGGAGGGTCACGACGCCTGCCGGCCGGTCGGGCAGCGCTGGATCGAGCCGCAGGAGGGATCGTCGGCGCCGATCACCGTGCATCCCAACGCCGCCGGGCAGCAGGCCATCGCCGACCGGGTGGAGGCCGCGCTGCACTGACCGTGCACAGACGGTGCACCGTCCACAGGCAGGCGCCTGTGAGCGATGACGTGGTCCCGGGTGGACGCCGCGTTCGGCACGATGTCGATCGTGACCCCCCACCTCGGACCCGAACACGACGATCGGTGGCGCGGTGTGTACTCGTGGGCGGAACTGTCCCGACGCGGTTTCACTCAATCGCAGCTGCGACGGCTGATCTCCGGTGGCGACCTGTGCCTCCTCCGGCGGGGCTGGTATGCGACGCACTGGGCGCATCCGTGGGTTGTCGAAGCCGTACGGGCGGGTGGGGTGTGTTCGTGCGTCACGGCGCTGGATGTGCACGGCGTGTGGGTCAAGCGAGGCGCTCGGCATCTACACGTCCGGCGACGCAAGACCGCGGACAAGGTGGGCGCCGCACGGTTCTGCCGGCAGTTCGGACCGCCGAGACCCGAGGTGTATCCGCTCGACGACATACCCACCGCGCTGCGCCACGCGCTTCGATGCCTCGACGACGAGGGAATCGTCGCGGCATGTGAGTCGATTCTCCACCAGGGCCTGCTGGAGTTCGACGACCTCACGGCGGTCTTCCTCACCGCTCCGGTACGGCTTAGACGGCTGCTTGATCGGTGCGATGAACGTGTCGAGTCCGGGACCGAGTCCATCTTCAAGATGCGGATGATCGCGATGGGAATCGACTTCCGGATTCAGGTCGAGATCGTCGGCATCGGGCGCGTCGACTTTCTGATCGGTCGTCGCCTGATCATCGAGATCGACAGCGTTGAGTTCCACGACAAATCCCGGGAGCAACGGGAGCGCGATCGAACCCGTGACGCGCGGGCCATCGCTCTCGGCTACCTCCCGCTTCGGTTTTCCTACCGGCAGGTGATGTTCGAGTGGGACGAGGTTGCCGAGACTGTCACGGCGGTGGTGCGTCGTCGCGACCATATGAAGAAGCCGGTTCGCGATCTGTGGCTTGGGGCCTTGGATGAACCGGGTTTCGGGGACTACCGAGATGTGTGAATACAACTGGGGTCACAGCGGACCGGGAACGCAATAATCGCGGTGGCGATGCGCTGTGGTCCCATCTGTATTCGCATCGGGACCCGCCGGGTCCGGACACATCTCGAGCAACGGGAGCGCGATCGAGCCCGTGACGCGCGGGCCATCGCTCTGGGCTATCTCCCGCTTCGGTTTTCCTACCGGCAGGTGATGTTCGAGTGGGAAGAGGTTGCCGAGACTGTCACGGCGGTGGTGCGTCGTCGCGACCATATGAAGAAGCCGGTTCGCGATCTGTGGCTTGGGGCCTTGGATGAACCGGGAT